>DASZJD010000124.1 GCA_035948415.1 Acidimicrobiia bacterium
CCTACGCCACGCTCTCCCCGATCTTCGCGTCGGCGTCGAAGCCCGGCTACGGCCCCACGCTCGGCGAATCGGCGCTCGGCGACCCGCCGCTGCCGGTGTACGCGCTGGGTGGCGTCACGGCGTCGAACGCCGGGCGGTGCCTCGCCGCCGGCGCGGCCGGGGTGGCGGTGATGGGTGCCGTCATGCGGGCCGACGACCCCGCCGCGGTCGTCGCCGAGCTCCTCGACGCGATCAGTGCGGGAGCGTCCCGGTGACACCGCCGGTCGCGCTCACCATCGCCGCCTCCGACTCGGGGGGCGGCGCCGGCGTGCAGGCCGACCTCAAGACCTTCGCCGCCCTCGGCGTCTTCGGCGCCGCGGCGATCACCGCGCTGACGGCCCAGAACACGGCCGCCGTGTGCGGGCGCTGGCCGGTCGACGCGGCGGTCGTCGCGGCGCAGGTCGACGCCGTGCTCGCCGACCTGCCGGTGGCGGCGGTGAAGACCGGGCTGCTGGCGACGGTCGACACGGTCGGCGTCGTGGCCGACGCGGCGGCGTCGGGCCGGCTGCCGAACCTCGTCGTCGACCCCGTCATGGTCGCCTCCACCGGCGACCGGCTCCTCGACGCCGACGCCGAGCGCTGCTACCTCGAGCGGCTCATCCCGCTGGCCGCGGTCGTGACCCCGAACCGTCGGGAGGCCGCCGCGCTGGTCGGCGGGGCCGTCACCACGCTCGACGAGCAGCGCGACGCCGCGGCCGCGCTCGCTGCCGTCGGGCCCGCGGCCGTGGTCGTCACCGGTGGCGACGGCGACCCGGGCGAGGACGCGGTCGACGTGGTCGTGGGCGTCGACGGGCTGACGGAGCTGCGCTGCCCCCGCCTGGCGACCGTGAACACGCACGGGTCGGGGTGCAGCTTCGCCTCGGCCGTGGCCGCGGGGCTGGCGTCGGGACGGCCGGTCGCCGACGCCCTGCGGGCGGCCAAGGCCTTCGTCTACGACGCCATCCGAGCCGGCGCGGGCTGGCACCTCGGGTCCGGGCACGGGCCCTTGAACCACTTCCGATGGGAGGAGACCCCATGACGACCACCCCGACCGCGCTCACCCGCCGCAAGGTCTACGTCGACGGGCCGGGCGGCCTCCGGGTGCCGTTCTGCGAGGTGCCGCTCGACGGCGGCGAGCCGCCGGTGCGCCTCTACGACACCAGCGGCCCCGGCTCCGATCCCCAGGTGGGGCTGCCGCCGACCCGTCGGCCCTGGGTCCTCGGGCGCGAGGACGTCGAGGAGTACGCCGGCCGCGCCGTCGATCCCCGAGACGACGGGCGCGGCGCGCGGCGTCGGGGCGCCCCGACCGAGCCCTTCACCGGCGAGCGTCGGCCGCCGCTGCGCGCCCGCGCCGGGCGCCGGGTGACGCAGCTGCACTACGCGCGGCGGGGCGACGTGACCCCGGAGATGGCGTTCGTGGCCACCCGCGAGGGGGTGGAGCCCGAGCTCGTGCGGGACGAGGTCGCGCGCGGCCGGGCGATCATCCCCGCCAACGTGAACCACGCCGAGTCGGAGCCGATGGTCATCGGCCGGGCGTTCCTCGTGAAGGTGAACGCGAACATCGGGAACTCGGCCGTCACGTCGTCGATCGCTGAGGAGGTCGACAAGATGACGTGGGCGACGCGCTGGGGCGCCGATACGGTCATGGACCTCTCGACCGGTCGCGACATCCACACGACGCGGGAGTGGATCATCCGGAACTCGCCGGTGCCGATCGGGACGGTGCCGATCTATCAGGCGCTCGAGAAGGTGGACGGGCAGGCCCAAGAGCTGTCCTGGGACGTGTACCGCGACACGATCGTCGAGCAGTGCGAGCAGGGCGTCGACTACATGACCGTCCACGCGGGCGTGCGGCTGCGCTACGTGCCGCTGACGGCCCGGCGCGTGACCGGCATCGTCAGCCGCGGCGGCTCGATCCTGGCCGCCTGGTGCCTGGCACACCACCAGGAGAACTTCCTCTACGAGCACTTCGACGAGCTCTGCGAGATCTTCGCCGCCTACGACGTCGCCTTCTCGCTCGGGGACGGGCTCCGACCCGGCTGCATCGCCGACGCCAACGACGACGCCCAGTTCGCCGAGCTGCGGACGCTCGGGGAGCTGACCGAGCGGGCCTGGCGCCAGGACGTCCAGGTCATGATCGAGGGGCCCGGGCACGTCCCGATGCACAAGATCAAGGCGAACGTGGACCTCGAGTCCGAGCTGTGCCACGAGGCGCCGTTCTACACGCTCGGTCCGCTCACGACGGACGTCGCCCCGGCGTACGACCACATCACGTCGGCGATCGGCGCGGCGATGATCGCCATGCACGGCACGGCGATGCTCTGCTACGTCACGCCGAAGGAGCACCTCGGCCTCCCGGACCGGGACGACGTCAAGGACGGCGTCATCGCCTACAAGATCGCCGCGCACGCGGCCGACCTCGCCAAGGGACACCACGGGGCGCAGGTGTGGGACGACGCGCTCTCGAAGGCCCGGTTCGAGTTCCGGTGGCAGGACCAGTTCGAGCTCTCGCTCGACCCCGACACGGCGCGCGCCTATCACGACGAGACGCTGCCGGCCGAGCCCGCGAAGACCGCGCACTTCTGCTCCATGTGCGGGCCGAAGTTCTGCGCCATGCAGATCACCCAGGACGTGCGGGCCTACGCGGCGGAGCACGGCGTCGGCGACTGGGAGGCCATCGAGCTGGGCTTGAAGGAGAAGGCCGACGAGTTCGTGTCGTCGGGCGCCGAGGTCTACCAGCCGCGTGGCGACTGAGGGAGCGGGCGGCGCGTGAACGACGCTGCCGCGCCGAAGACGGTCGACGTCGACCGGGCGGTGGGCCTCACGCTCGGCTGGGAGGACGGGACCACGACGCGCGTCGACCTCGAGTCGCTGCGGCGGGGCTGCCCGTGCGCGGAGTGCCGCACCCGACGGGAGCGGGGCCAGCCGGTGTGGCCGGTGCCGTCGTCACCGCGGCCGCTGCGGATCGTCGACGCGGAGCTCGTCGGCGGCTGGGGGCTCGGCGTGACCTGGAACGACGGGCACCGCACGGGGATCTACAGCTGGGCGCTGCTGCGCGCGGGCTGAGCCGGCACCGGGGCCGGGGCGTGGCGTCGGCGGCCGGTCGGTGCGCCCTCGAGCATGAAGATGGAGCCCCAAGGAAGCTTGGCTCAGCTGCCCCTTTCGGAACCGCTTCGCTCGCCCCCTCGGGACTCCACGGTGACCGTAAGCCCGCGCCGGCCGGCCGTCAAGGGGCAAGTGCCGGGCTCGGCGGCGGGGCGGCGCCGGGCACGATGACGGCGCGGAGGGGCCGCTCGTGCCCGTGCGCGAGGTCCTCGAGCAGCTCGGTCACGTCGGGCACCGCCAGCGGCGCCAGGCGGGCGGGCAGGCCGGTCAGGCGCGTGTCGTGGGCGAGGAGCCGCAGCGCGGCCGCGTAGGCGGCGGTGTCGACCCCGCGGGCCCCGAGGACGCGGAGCTCCTTGAAGACGAGCAGGTCAGGGTTGAACCCCTCGACGGTGGCGCCGCGCGTGCCGGCCACCACCACCGTGCCGCCGGGGCGGGCCAGCGCGAGCGCCTGCCCGAAGGCCGCGGGCGCGGCGGCGGTGACGTCGACCACGACGTCCGCGAGCTGCCCGGCGTCGCGGCGGAGCGCCGCCACCGGGTCCTCGGCGGTGACGTCGACCGCCACCGCGCCGAGGCGCTCGGCGAGGGCGAGGCGGCGCTCGTCGGCGGGGCCCGACCCGGTGACGAGCACGAACGCGGCGCCGGCGTCCCGAGCGGCGACGAGCGCGCACAGGCCGCGGATACCCGGGCCCAGCACGGCCACGACCGCGCCCGGCTCGAGCTCGGGGAGCTGGACCGCCCACCGCAGCCCGGCGCCGAGCGGGTTGAACAGCGTGGCCGCGACCGGGTCGAGGCGGGCGGGGACGCGGTGCAGGCGAGCGTCGCGCGAGACCACGACGTGGGTCGCGTACCCACCCCAGAGGCCGGGGCCGACGTCGACCGGGGTGCCGCCGTACATGTCGCGCAGCCCATGCCGGGCGCACAGCATCGACGCGCCCCGCCGGCAGTGGTCGCAGGTCCCGCAGGCTTGGAACACCTCGACCGCCACCCGGTCGCCGGCGGCGAGGTCTCGGGCCGCCCGCGCCTCGGGCGTGATCGTGTCGATCGTGCCGACGATCTCGTGGCCGGGGATGAACGGGGCGCCGACGGGCAGGGCGCCGGTGAACTGCTCGTGGTCGGTGCCGCAGAGACCGCACGCCTCGACCCGGAGCCAGGCCTCGCCGGGCTCGAGGTCACGGAGCGGGAGCTGGCGACGCTCGAGCCGGCGCGGCCCGGTGAGCACCAGCGCCGTGGCGGCCTCCACCCGCCGGCACGGTAGCGGTCACCCGCCGGCGGCCGCGACCGTCCCGCCGCGGCGCTAGGCGTGCTGGGTGGGGAGGTGCTGGACGAGGGGCGGCGCCTCGTCGCGCGTCGCGCACTCGCGGGCCACGAGCTTGTCGCTGAGGCCCCGGACCGGCAGCGCCGGCACGCTGAGACGGGGCCGGGTGAGGTCGAGCGTGCCGGTGAGGTCGGAGGTGACGCTGCGACGCCACGCCGACAGGTTCGGCACCTCGACGCCGAAGCGGGCCTCGAGGAAGCGGAGCAGCGACGTGTGGTCGCCCGGGTCCGAGTTGATGCGCCCGCCCCGGCTGAACGGGGAGACGACGAGCAGCGGGACTCGGAACCCGAGGCCGATGGGGCCGTTGATGCCGCCGGCGCCCGCGGGCAGCGGGCTCGTGGTCACGTACTCGTCGGGGGTGCCGGGGGGCGCCGTCGGCGGCGCGACGTGGTCGAAGAACCCGCCGTTCTCGTCGAAGGTGACGAAGAGGACGGTCTGGGCCCACACCTTCGGGTTGCGCAGGAGGGTCTCGACCACGGTGCCGACGACCCGGGCGCCGGTGTTCGACGGCGCCGGCGGGTGCTCGTCCTGCTGCGGCGGGGCGAGGACCCAGCTGACCGACGGCAGCGTCCCGGCCTCGACGTCGGCGAGGAAGTCCTGGGGATAGGTGGGCACGAACGCGTTCCGGTACAGCACCGAGCCGGGGTCCGAGTACTGGCGGTAGCGGACCAGGATGTTGTTCGTGAGCGTGGTGTCCGCCAGGCTCCCGGGCGCCTGGTACACCTTCCACGACACGCCCTGGGCCTGGAGCCGCTCCGGCATCGTCGTCCACGTGTACAGGGCCGAATTCGTGACGACCTGAGACGGCGCGATCGCGCTGACGTTGGCGGCGTTCGTCACCACGGGCCCGCCCGCCTGCCCGTTCGGGTCGATCGTCGCCGACATCCAGTAGTGCCGGTTCGGGTCGGTCGGCGCCATGACCGAGCAGAAGTAGTGGTCGCAGAGCGTGAAGGCGTCGGCGAGCGCGTAGTAGAGGGGCAGGTCGGCGCGCGTGTAGTAGCCCATGATCTGCGGCGCGGCGAGCGGTCCATCGTTCCTCGTCAGCGAGTGCGTCGTGACCCAGCGGTCCATCGCACCCTGGTTCCAGGACTGGTGCTGAGCGACCCACTCGTGCGACGGGTTGTCGGTGCACGCGGCGTGCATCGTGGCGGTGTCGAGGTGCCACGGGAGCAGCTGGCCTCGCGGCGAGCCGGTGGTGCGCCGCGGGTCGACCTGCGCGAAGACGCCGGGCGAGCCGCGGGGGTGGTCGTCGAAGCCGCGCCCGTGCCGGTAGGAGCCGAAGTAGTGGTCGTAGGAGCGGTTCTCCTGCATGAGGATCACCACGTGCTGGATCTGGCGCAGCTGCTCGGGGGTCGGCGCCGCGGCCCGGCTCGGCGGGGCCGGCAGTCGGGGCACCGCCCGCACCGCCCGTGGCCACGGTCGGAGCGCGACCCCGGCGCCGACGAGCGCGGCGCTCCGCAGGAAGTCCCGCCGGTCCATCAGCGCCGCGCCCCGGGCAGGCGGACGGCCGCCGGCACGCGCGGCCGGCGGCGGGCCTCGGGCCCGCCGCGCCGGTGCGGGCGCGACACCACGTGGCCACTCATCGTCCCGCTCCCCCCGTTCGAGCCGGCGCGGCCTCCCCCTGTCCGACCGCGCCGCTCAGCGTACGAGGTCAGCCCCGACCCCGCCGGGGGCGTCGGCCGGGCGACCGGCGCTCGCGTAACCTGCCGTGGGCGCACGACGGGAGCCGCGATGCGGATCGGGATCTTCGGCGGGGACGCCGCGAACGGTCCGATCAGCGCCATCACCGACCGGGCGCGCACCGCCGCCGCCGACGGGTTCGCGACGTTCTGGCTGCCGCAGATCTTCGGCGTCGACGCGCTGACCGCGCTGGCGGTCGTCGGCCACGAGGTGGGACGGATCGAGCTCGGCACCGCCGTCGTCCCGACGTACCCCCGTCACCCGGTGGTGCTGGCGCAGCAGGCGCTCACGACCCAAGCCGCGGTCGGCGGCCGGCTCGCCCTCGGGATCGGACTCTCGCACCAGCTCGTGATCGAGGGCATGTACGGCTACTCGTTCGAGCGGCCGGTCCGGCACCTCCGCGAGTACCTCGAGGTCCTCGTGCCGCTCGTGCGGGGTGACGGGGCGACGTTCGACGGCGACACCGTTCGTGCCCACGTCGCCCTG
>DASZJD010000125.1 GCA_035948415.1 Acidimicrobiia bacterium
TCGTCGCGCACGGCGCCCAGCTTGGCTTGCTCGAGCACCGGTACGGGATCCTCCCGGACCTGGGTGGCACCCAGCGGCTGCCGCGGATCGTCGGCCCGTCGAAGGCGCTGCAGCTGATCGTCACCGCGGCGCGCATCGACAGCGCCGAGGCCGAGCGCATCGGCCTCGTCGACGTCGCCGTCAGCGACGACGACCTCGAGGACGCTGCGGCCGCGCTCGCCGAGACGATCGCGGCCCAGCCGCCGCTCGCGGTCCAAGGCGCGAAGCGGGCGGTGTGGGCGGCGGTATCGGGGCTCAGCGTGCGCGAGGGCCTGCTGGTCGAGGCCGAGGCGCAAGCGGCGTGTCTGCGCTCCGAGGACGTGACCGAGGCGATCACCGCGTTCGTCGAGCGGCGAGCACCCGTCTACCGCGGGCGCTGAGGACCGCCGGCGGGCGCCTCCGACCGCCTACCATCCCGCGATGGACCGATACGTGGTGCAGCCGGGCGCGCCCTTGTCCGGGTCGACCCGCGTGTCGGGCATGACGAAGAACGCCGGTCTGAAGCAGATGGCGGCGGCCCTGCTCGCGCCGGGCGTGACGACGCTGCGCAACATGACGCCGGTGGCGGACCTCGACGTCATGGCGGACCTGCTCGAGGCCATCGGCGCCCGCGTGGAGCGGCGCGACGACGTGGTCCGCATCGACACCGCGGCCGAGCTGACCCCCGAGGCGCCGTACGAGCACGTCCGCCGGATGCGGGCGTCGATCAACGTGCTCGGTCCACTCCTGGCTCGCTACGGGCGCGCGCGTGTCGCCATGCCGGGCGGCGACAACATCGGCAGCCGGAAGCTCGACATGCACTTCGGCGCGCTCACCGCGATGGGAGCCGAGCTCGACGTGCGCGGCGGCTTCATCGAGGCTCGCTGCAACGCGCTCGGCGGGACCCGCGTGGTGCTCGACTTCCCGAGCGTCGGCGCCACCGAGACGGTGCTCACCACCGCCGTGCTCGCGAAGGGCGAGACCGTCATCGACAACGCCGCCCGAGAGCCCGAGGTCGCTGACCTCTGCTGCCAGCTCCAGGAGATGGGCGCCAACGTGGAGGGCGTGGGGACGGCGACGCTGCGCGTCGAGGGAGTGACCGAGCTCACGCCCACCGACCGCGCCATCGTCGGCGACCGGATCGAGGCCGGCACGCTGCTGTTCGCGACCGCGATCGCCGGTGGCGACGTCGTGGTCGAAGGGGTGCCGTTCGTGCACCTCGAGACGGTGGCCCGGAAGCTGGCGGCGATGGGCGTCACGGTGACGCCGGCCCCGGACGGGATCGCCGTGGGCGCCGACGGTCGCCCCGGGCCCGTCGACGTCCAGACCCTGCCGTTCCCGGGCTTCGCCACCGACTTCATGCCGCTCGCCGTGGCCGCGCTGACCACCTCGACCGGCACCGCGATCGTCACCGAGAACGTGTTCGATCACCGCTTCGCGTTCGTCGGTGAGCTGAACCGGATGGGCGCCGACGTGCGGACCGAGGGCCGCCACGCCATCGTGCGGGGCGTACCCCGGCTGTCGGGGGCGCCGGTGCGGGTGCCGGACGTCCGGGCCGGCGCCGCCCTGCTGCTGGCCGGCCTCGGCGCCGACGGCCCGACCACCGTCTTCGACACCCACCACGTCGAGCGCGGCTACGCCGACCTGCCGGCCCGGCTGCGGGCGCTGGGCGCCGACGTGACCCGGGAGTCGGAGCCGCCCCGGGAAGACCTGCGAGACTGGCGGCGTTGGCAGTAGTGATGGAGACCGAGGTCCTCGAAGCGATCGACGCCATCCGCCCGGCCCTGCAGGCCGACGGCGGCGACATCGTCCTTCGCGAGATCGACGCTGACGGGGTCGTGCACGTCGAGCTGGTGGGCGCGTGCGGCACCTGCCCGATCTCGACCATGACCCTGAAGGCCGGGGTCGAGCGGATTATCAAGGACCGCGTCCCCGGCGTCTCCGCGGTCGAGGCCGTCGACGCCGTCTGACGTGACGGCCGCGGACGCGGCCGCGCTGGTCGACGGCGCGCGGGCGGGGGATCGGGGCGCCGTCGCTCGGCTGCTCTCGCTCGTGGAGTCCGGTGGGCCGGCGGCCGACGCCGCGCTGGCGCGGCTCTACCCGCACACCGGCGCCGCGTACACGGTCGGTGTCACCGGGCCCCCCGGCGCCGGCAAGTCGACGTTGACCGACGGGCTCGTGGCGCGCCTGCGCCGCGACGGCGACGAGGTCGGCGTGCTCGCCGTCGACCCCACCAGCCCGTTCACCGGTGGGGCGATCCTCGGCGACCGGGTGCGCATGCAGGCGCACGCCACCGACGCGGGGGTGTTCATCCGCTCGATGGCGAGCCGCGGGCACCTCGGCGGCCTCGCGCTCGCGACGCCGCAGGCCGTGCGCGTCCTCGACGCCGCCGGGAAGCCGTGGGTGATCATCGAGACCGTCGGGGTCGGACAGGTCGAGGTCGAGATCGCGGGCGCCGCCGACACCACCGTCGTCGTCCTCAACCCGGGTTGGGGGGACGCGGTGCAGGCGAACAAGGCCGGCCTGCTCGAGATCGCCGACGTGCTGGCGGTGAACAAGGCCGACCGCCCCGGCGCCGACGAGACCGTGCGCGACCTCCGCAACATGATCGAGTGGTCGCGGCCGACCGACTGGGTCCCGCCCATCGTCGAGACCGTCGCCACCGAGGGCGGTGGGGTGGACGAGCTCTGGGACGCGATCGCCGCCCACCGGGCCCACCTCGAGCAGGACGGACGGCTGGCGGCGCGGCGCGCGGCGCGGCTGCGCGACGAGATCCAAGCGCTCGTCGCGGAGCGACTCGGTCGGCGGGCTGGGGCCGTCTGCGTCGGGGCCCGCTTCGACGAGATCCTGGCCCGGGTCGGCGCGCGCGACCTCGACCCGCACGCCGCCGCCGACGCCCTCCTCGACCAATAGTCTTCGCCGCCGTGGCCGAGGGCTGGGTGCGCACCGAGGACCGCGGCGACGGGGTCGCCGTGCTGCGCGTCGACCGTCCGCCCCTGAACGCCCTGTCTCGCGCCGTGCTCGCCGAGCTCGCCCGCGCCGCCGAGGCCGTGGCCGGCGCGCCGGACGTCCACGCGGTCGTCGTGGCCGGCGGCGAGCGGGCCTTCGCGGCGGGCGCTGACATCGAGGAGCTGCAGACCACCGACCCGGACGCGATCGCGGCGGCGTTCCGGGTCGCGTTCGACGCCGTGGCCGCGATCCCCCGGCCGGTCGTGGCCGCCATCCGCGGCGTCGCGCTCGGCGGCGGCCTCGAGCTGGCCCTGGCGTGTGACCTGCGCGTCGCCGGTGACTCGGCCCGGCTCGGGCAGCCCGAGATCCTCCTCGGGATCATCCCCGGCGCCGGTGGCACCCAGCGGCTCCCGCGGCTCGTCGGCCCGGCGCGGGCCAAGGAGCTGGTGTTCAGCGGCCGGCACGTCGCCGCGGACGAGGCCGCCGCGATCGGCCTCGTCGACCGGGTCGTCGCGGACGGCGACGCCGAGGCGACCGCGCTCGACTGGGCCCGGTCGCTCGCCGGCGGGGCCGTGGCCGCCATGGGCCTGGCCAAGCGGGCGATCGACCGCGGCCTCGACGGCCCGCTCGGCGCCGGCCTCGACCTCGAGCGCGGCGCCTTCGTCGAGGCGTGCCGCACCGACGACGCCGCCACCGGCATCCGGTCGTTCCTCGAGCGCGGCCCGGGCCGGGCCCGCTTCCGGGGCCGCTAGCCCGCCTCGACCCTCCGGCACCGGCGAGCCAGGTTCTCCCGCCACCCGCGTCACAGCACCGGTCGCGCCAGCCGCTCCCCGACGCGGCCGCCCCGCCACCACCGGAAGCGCCGCGTCTCGTCCCAGCAGAACGCCGGGCCCGTCCCCGCCGCCGCCAGCTCGAAGCGTCCGACGCCACGGACGCGGCCCGTGGGCTCGATCGCCAACCGCCGCTCCTGGTCCCGCTCGGTGACCACGAAGCACGTCACGGTCCCGGAGCGGACCAACCGGGATCACGCACGTGAACGTGCCGACGCCCGGGCGCGTCCCGCCGCGCGGCTCGACCCGCACCGGGTCCGCCATCCACTCGACGTGGGTCTCGATCCGCTCGAGGTCGGCCCACACCCGGGCCGGCGGGGCGCCGATCCCGACGCAGGAGCGGATGCGACGCTCAACCGGCCGCCCGCAGCTGGGCCGCGGCCTGGCGCGGCTCCACCGGCTCCACGAGCACGCCGGTACCGAGCTCGAAGCCGGCCGGCACGACGACCCGCGGGATCAGCCGCACCCACCAGTGGAACCGGGTGTCGAGCGGGGTCGGCG
>DASZJD010000126.1 GCA_035948415.1 Acidimicrobiia bacterium
GACCTCGACGCCGACGTCCTCGCGGCCCAGGCCGCCGGCCTCACGGGAGTCCTGGTGCGGACGGGGAAGTTCCGGGCTGACACGCTCGCGGGAGCCGCCGCCGAGCCCGACTACGTCCTCGACTCCTTCGCCGACCTGCCGACGCTGCTCGGCCTCACTTGACGCCGCCGTCGTCGTGTGTTGCCGTGGCCGGCCAGACCACGTCGGCACGCGCTGCACGACGTCGTGCGAACGGCTCCTGGGGGGAGGACACGGATGACGCCGCTGCCGGCCCGCTGTCGAGTCGGCGCTGGAGGCCTGGCCGTGCTCCTCGGCGCCGCCGCCACCGGGCTGTCGCCGGGCGCGGCCGAGAGCGCGCGCGCGACGCCCGCCGCCCCGACGTTCGCGGTCGGGGCACGCCTCGAGACGTTCGTCGACGCCACCCGTCCGACCCCGGCGAACGGGTCCTTCGCCGGGAGCCCGACTCGCACCCTCCCGACGCTCGTGCTCTACCCGGCGGTGGGGCCGGCGGGCCCCACCGACCGCACCGGCGCCGCGCCGGCCGGCCGCGCCCTCCCGCTCATCGTGTTCTCGCACGGCAGCAATTCGGACGGCCCCACGTACGAGCCCCTGCTGCGCCAGTGGGCCGAGGCGGGGTTCGTCGTGGCCGCGCCGACCTTCCCGCTCTCGAGGCACGGGGCGCCCGGCGGCGACACGGTCGCCGACTACCCGCACCAGCCCGGCGACGTCAGCTTCGTCATCACCTCGATGCTGCGCCTGAGCCGCGACCCCCGAGCGCGGTTCCGGAACGTGATCGACGCCCGCCGGGTGGGCGTGGTCGGGCACTCGCTCGGCGCGATCACGACCCTCGGCGTGGCGGTGAACAGCTGCTGCGCCGACGCTCGCATCCGCGCCGCGGTGTCGATCGAGGGGATCGAGCTCCCCTTCGGCAGCGGGACCTTCTTCCGCGGTCCCGCGGTTCCGCTCCTCCTGTTCCACGGCGACGCCGACCAGACCATCCCCTACTCGGCGAGCCAGCGCCTGTTCGCGGACGCACCGAGCCCGAAGTACTTCGTGACCCTCCACGGTGCGCCCCACACCCCGTTCCGCCAGACCGACACCGCCACCCGACCCGCGCCCTCGTGGGAGCCGGTCGTCGTCACTTCCGTCGTCGACTTCCTCCACCGGTACCTGCGGGGGCAGCCGGCCGGGCTCACCCGACTCCGCGTCGACGCCACCGTGCCCGGCGTGGCGTCGATCCAGGTCGGCTGACCTCGATCGGCGGACCCCGCGCGGCCGACCCCCGGCGCCGCGGGACGCACGGGGCGATGGCACGATGGGACCGTGCCGTCGTCGCTCGGCCTCGTCCTCGACTGCCGGGACCCGGACCAGCTGGCCCCCTTCTGGTCGGCGGCGCTCGACTACACGACTGCCGGCGGCGCCGGCGGCTACGTCCTGCTCGTCCCCGCGGGACGGCCGGGCCCGCACCTCCTCCTGCAGCGCGTCCCGGAGGCCCGGGTGGGCAAGAACCGGATGCACCTCGATCTCCACACGCCGGACATCGAGGCCGAGGCGACGCGCCTGACCGGGCTCGGGGCGCGGCGCCTCGCCGCCGTGCCGCTCGAGGAGCACGGCAGCCACTGGATCGTCATGGCCGACCCGGAGGGCAACGAGTTCTGCGTCTGCGACGGCGGCGGGGGCTGCTAGCCGTCCCCACCGCCACCGGGCGCAGCGGCGCGGCACCTCGCCTTCCTCCGTCCGGTCGGGGCCGGCGTGGGCTCAACCGGCACGCACTCCGGGCGCGACCTCCTCGAGGAAGCAGCGCGCCGCTTCCGGCGCGGCTCCGCCGCCGTCCGGGTTCGGGCCGACCACGACGAGGCGGTCGAGCCCGAGGGCCACGAGCGCGGCGAGACGCGCCGCGCAGTCCGCCGGGGTGCCGACGACGCCGAAGCGGGTCATGAACGACGCGGGGGAGGACCGCGCCTTCGTCCTCCCGGTGGCGGAAGTGTCGCGTCATGTCGTACGCGCGCGGGATGCGCTCGAGCACGGCGCGGTCCGCTTCGGAGGCGGGTCCGACCGCGGCGCCGTGCATCGCCGAGAAGCGGGCGAAGGACAGGAGCGCAGGGCGGGCGAGCCGCAGCGCCTCGGCCGGCTCGGGGTGCGCGGCAACGTTCACGTACGCGCCGAACGAGACGCCGGCCGGGTCGAGGTCGGCTGCCTCCCGGGCCCGGCGCGCGGTCTGGATCGCCCACGAGACCCGCGTCGGGTCGGCGCCGACACTCACGGTGAGCCGGTCGGCGGTGCGGGCACCGAGGGCGAGGACCCGAGGACCCGTGGCCACCACGTCGACCGGGACCTTCGGGAGCGACGACCGGGCCAGCCACTCGAGCCGCCGGCCCGGCCGGCGGCCGAGCGGCAGCGAGCCGGCGTCGATGCCGGGGAGCGCCTCGTCCGGGGCCGTGGGCTCGTCGCCGCGCAGGTACGCCTGCACCCGCTCCACGTACGACCCGAAGACGGCGACCGGCGCGGGCGCGAGCCCGAGGTAGGCGAGCGACGAGTCGCCCCGACCGATCCCGAGCACGGCCCGGCCCTCCGAGAGCTCCTGGACGCTGGCGATCGCCGCGGCGGTGACCGCGGGGTGACGTGTGTACGGGTTCGTCACGCCGGTCCCGAGCCCGAGCCGACCGGTGGCGGTGGCCGCGAGGGCCAGCGCCGCGTAGACGTCGCCGGCCAGGTTCTGGGAGTCGGGGAACAGGATCCCGTCCCAGCCCCCAGCTTCGGCGCGCTCGGCCTGGAGCGCGGCGTAGCGCGGCAGCGGGAGACCCAAGGTCCACAGCTCGACGGCTGCCACCGGGTCAGTCTGGCCGCGGGATGGGTGCGGCGCCGGACGATGCCACCGCGAAGCGTCGGAGCCGACGGCCCGAACGCCCTTGAGTCGCGGTCCTCGTCGCCCGATGAACCGTGGCATCGGTCACGGAGACGCGTTGGCAGGCCCGATTGCGGCCCCGCCGGAGCGTGCGGGGGTCTGGGTCTGGCGCCGCTGGACCCGCTGGCCGCTGACGCCCGGCATCCTGGTCGTCGCCGCGCTCGCCGTCGCGGTGGACGCGGTCACGGCGTGGCAGAACGTGTCGATCGGCTCGCTCGGTCGGGTGGCGATGTCGCCCGCGCTCCCGCTCGGCGTCCTCCTCGCCTGTCTCGTGGGCCCGCGCCGCCTCGGGCTGGACCGCGCCAACCTCATGGCCTGGCGCGAGTTCCTCGCCGTCAGCGGCCTGGTCCTGATCCTCGGCGTGTGGCACTACATCGTGCGGGTCGCGGGCACGCGCGAGGGGATCGGGCTCGTCCTCGCCGCCTTCGACGAGGAGCTCATCTATCGGCTGGCGGTCTTGATCGTCGTCGGCGCCGCCGCGGCCGCGCTCCTGCGGCGCGACTGGCACAACCCAGAGGACTGGGGGCTGGTGCCCGGCCTGGTGGCGCTCGCCGGCTCCGGGCTCGTCTTCACGCTGCTGCCCGGCCACGTCGCCCAGATGAGCAACACGTTGCACGCACTGCCGTTCGTGTCGCTCGGGATCGTCCTCGGGTACGTCGTGCTCCGGACTGGCGCCCTGTTCCCCGCGGTCGCGGTGCACGCGTCGCTCAACCTCGTCACCATCGCCGCGCTGAGCAGCGACACACCGGGCACGTGGCGCGCCGCGTTCGCGGCCACCGCCCTCGTCACCCTCGTCGTCGCCACGATCGTGGCCGGCATCCGGCTCGGGATCCTGCAGCGGCGCTGGGTCCGCTCATCGTGGCCGCGCGCCGCATGACCGCGCCGCCGCCGTGCCGGCACGGTAAAGACGCCGGCGCGTCGTGGTCGACCAGTAGGGTCTCCGACTCGGCCGGGACCCACCCCAGCGCGCACGGAGGACATCGACGATGACCCGAGCAGCAGAGCTGATCGCGATCCGAGCCACCGGTCGACGCCGGCGCGCACGGCTGCTCGGGCTGGCGATGGCCGGCACCATCGTGATCGGTCTCGCGCCCAGCGCGGCGGCCGGCGCGAGCGCGCCGGCGAAGGCGGTCTCGCCCGCGCGCTGGTCCCGACAGACGTGCCAGGCGCTGGCGTCGTACAAGAGCGACGTGACGAAGCTCGAGCAGAGCTTCACGGCCAAGCTCAAGCACCCGAAGTCGCTCGGGCAGATCCGGTCGCGCTTCTCCACGTTCCTCCAGGACGTGACCGCCCGGACCAGCAAGCTGGTCGCCGCGCTGCGGAGCGTCGGCGACCCGACGGTGTCGAACGGCTCGCAGGTCAACGTCGCGATCCAAAACGGGTTCCTCCAGCTCCGCGACGACTTCCACTCGCTCTTCACCGAGTCGCAGCAGATCCCGACCACCGATCCGGCGGCATTCCAGGCCGCGCTGCAGACGCTCGAGACCAACCTCAACCAGGCCGAGAGCCAGAACCAAGCCTTCTTCCATCTGGCGAGCCAGTTCGACTCGCCCGAGCTGACGCGGGCGTTCAACGCCGAGCCGTCCTGCAAGCCGCTCCGGAGCAGCTAGGCGCCCACCGGCGTTGTCGATCGGTGGCGCGGGCGACGCGGCCGAGCCGGGTCCGGCGGGCCAGCGCGCCGCGAGCGGCGGTGCGGCTACCGTTCCGCCCGTGCCGAGCGAGGATCAGATCCGTGAGACCGTCGAGCGCTACCTGAAGACCTTCAGCGCCGGAGATCGGGAGGGCTGGCTCGACCTGTTCACGGCCGACGCGACCATCGAGGACCCGGTCGGCAGCGACGTCTGCCGGGGCCGCGACGAGATCGGCGGCTTCTGGGACCGCAGCCGGGCCGCCGCTGACCACATCACGCTGCGCCTCGTCCAGGGCCCCGGCGGGAACGACCGCGAGGCGGCCTTCGCCATGGAGGCCCACGCGGAGCTCGGTGGGGCCACCATGATCGTCCCGACCATCGACGTCATGACCTTCGCCGACGACGGCCGGATCGCGAGCCAGCGCGCCTTCTGGCACGCGTCCGGGGTCCGGACCGCCTGAGCGGTCCGAGCCGAGGGCCTCGGAGGCCCGGCGGCGGCCCTTCAGTCGCCGTCCGGAACGGCCGAAACAGTGGGGCCGGCACGTCGCGGGCGCCTGGGCGGGCCGTGAGCGACAAAGAAGGTCTCGATGGGGAAGAAGTGGACCGTGCGCCGAAAGGAACGGCGCGACTCGCGCCGCTCCGAGCAGCTGCTCTACCCGGTCGAAGCCCAACCGGAGCCCTCGATGCGGTGGGCCGCCGCGGACGAGGCTGAGCGAGCCGGGAAGGGACCCGAGCCCGCCGCGGCACCGACGCCGCCCGGAGCCCCGACCGGCCCCGAGGCGGCCGCGCCCGTCCCGCCCGAGCCCGCGCCCGTCCCGCCCGAGCCCGTCCCGGTCCCGCCCGCCACTCCGACCGCGGTCGCAATGGGCGAGCGCGTCGCCGAGTCGATCGGCGCGTGGCTCGCGCTCGTGACGGCCCTCGTCGACCAGGTCGACCGCACCGCCGCGGAGCAGGTCGGCCGGCTGGAAGCCGTCGCCGCGCACCGCCACCGGGAGCTCTCGGACGCCGTGACGCACGCCCGGTCGGCTCTCGACCGGCAAGCCGCCGACTGCGCCAGCGCGCTCGAGCGTCAGGCCACCGAGCTCCTCGCGGGGGTCGAGGAGCGCTTTCGGGGCATCGCCCAGGAGTGCGCCAGCACCGTCGCCGTCGCGGAGCAAGCGGCCGAGGCGTGGCGGGTCACCGTCGACAACGCGGGCACGGCCAAGCAGTCAGAGCTGGACGCGACGATGGCGAAGCACCGCGTCGGGATCGAAGACATGATGCGCCGCACTCGCCAAGACCTCGAGAAAGCCGTCGCCGCGCAGATCGCCCGCCTCCAGTCTCAGGTGGCGGCGCTCAAGGAGGACCTCCGTCGCGAGGTCAGCGACCAGACCCTGGCGTTCGAGGACCTGGCCGCGCTGCGGCTGGTCGAGCTCGAGGAACGCCTCGGTCACGCCGCCGAAGCGAGGCTCGCCGGCACGACCGAGAAGCCGGGCGAGGTCGGAGCCCCGCCGGCGACGAACGGGGACAACCCGCTCCACGGGTTCCGCGTCCCGGGACCCACGACCAACCTCCCCTCCTAGCGATCCGATCGGTCGCACCGAGGCCAGGGCGGGACGGCACCGGCACGCAGCCGCGCCGCCGGCCGGACCCTTGCTCGCGGCCGTCCCACCGGCCAGGCTCACCCGGCACACCGAAGGAGCATCGATGTCACAACTGCCGCCTCCGCCCCCTCCACCGCCGCCGGGCTCGCAGCCGCCGCCTCCGCCGTCGCCCTCGACCGGAGGATCGTTCAGCGTCGGCGAGGCGATCTCCTACGGCTGGAGCGCGTACTGGAAGAACGTCGGCCCGCTCGTCGTCATGGCCCTCATCATCCTCGTCGTGAACCTCTTCATCGTGCTGATCGGCTCCGGCGTCTCCGGTGTCGCCGGTCGGCTGGTCCTGCAGCTCATCAGCTTCGTCGTCGGGATCGTCCTGGCGATGGGGTTGATCCGAGCCTCGCTCGCCGTCGTCGAGGGCCGCAGCCCCGAGGTCGGTCTCCTGTTCCGCAGCGACGGCTTCGGGCCGTACCTCGTCGCCGCGGTCCTCGTCACCCTGGGCGTGGCGGTTGGTCTGGTCCTCTGCGTCGTACCCGGGATCATCCTGGCCGTCATGTGGCACTTCTTCGGCTTCGTGATCGTGGAGAACCCCGACACGAGCCCGGTCGACGCCATCCGACGGTCGGCCGAGATCACCCGCGGCTACCGCTGGCAGCTCCTCGGCCTCGGCCTGCTGCTGATCGGGATCAACATCGTGGGCGCGCTGGCCTGCGGGGTCGGTCTGCTCTTCACCTACGGCATCACCGCGGTGACGGTCGCGTACGCGTACAAGACCTTGAGCGGACAGCCCGTCGTCCCCGCGTAGGAGCTGCTGGCCGCGACGAAGGAGCGCGCCCGTGGAGCTCAGCGAAGCCATCCGCACCACCGCCGCCGTCCGCGACTTCACCGATCAGGCGGTGTCCGACGAGGAGGTCTACCGCCTCCTCGATTCGGCTCGCTTCGCGCCGAGTGGCGGGAACCGCCAAGGCTGGCGCGTCGTCCTCGTCAAGGATCGAGCCCTGCGGCGGTCGCTGCGCGACGTCTACACGCGGGTGTGGTACGAGTACGTGGCGCAGGCGTCCGCCGGTCTGGTGCCGTGGGCGCCGATCACCGATCGGGACGCCGAGCGGCGCGCCCTGGCCCGGGCGCCGGAGATCGCGGTCCAGGCCGCAGCCGGGCCCGGCGGGTTCGCCGAGCACCTCGACGCTGTGCCGGTGCTGCTCGTCGTGCTCGCCGACCTCCGCGTCCTCGCCGCCACCGACCGGGATGGGGGCCGCTACACGATCGTCGGAGGGGCGTCCGTCTACCCCTTCGCGTGGAGCCTGCTGCTCGCGGCCCGAGACGCCGGCTTGGGCGGCGTGGTGACGACGATGGTGACCCGGGAGGAGCCCGAGGTCCGACGGCTGCTCTCGGTACCGGACGAGTACGCGGTGGCGGCGCTCGTCGCCCTCGGGCGCCCGAGCGACCAGCCGACCCGGCTCCGACGCGCCGCGGTCGCCGACTTCACCACCATCGACCGATTCGACGGAGCTCCGCTCGGTCCCGCGCCGTGAGCACCACGCCGTCGACCCGGCGGCCCGCGCCGCCACGTCGCCGGGATCACTTCCGCCGCCGGCGCCGGAACCGCACGGTGGCCAGCGCCGCCACGATCGCGGCGCCGGTGAGGCCGCCGATGATGACCCCGTTGCGAAGTCGTATCCGTGACCGAGCGCCCCCGGGCTCGTCGTCGACGCCTTGGATGTCCTCGAGAAACAGGCTCTCGTCCTCGAGCGTGATGTGAGCGCCGTCGTCGGCGTGTTGTCGGGCGACCTGTTCCAGGTGCTCCCGGAACATCCCGGGCCCGACCCCTTCTGGGACCTCGCCGTGCGTGTGCTCGTGCTCTAGGTCGTCCACCGCGCCCATCCCTCGGCCGGGCGCTCGATCCGGTCGAGCACCGTCACCCGGACCCGGGCCGAATCAGCCATCGGCGACCTCCTGCTCCCGCCTCCAGCCTCCCACCGGCCGAGCCCAGGGAGCGGCCCGCCGGCCGCCGTTCGCCCGGCGCGGGTCCCGATCGCCGGCGCCCGCCCACCGGCGCCCGCACTCGATGCTCGCCCGGGGGCCCTCAGCGAGCGCGGGTCGGCTTCGGCGTCAGGGGGTTGGGCGCGGCCGTCAGGTGCTCGCCCAGATGAACGCCGGCGTGGTTCGCGGCCAGCCAACAGACGAAGGGGGTGACGCCATCCTCCGCGGTCCCCATCAGCGTGCCGCAGATGCGATGGTCGGCGTTGGCCTGCACGCGAGAGCGCTCACGCCTGAGAGCAGCGGCTTTGTCGGCGTTCATGGTCCGATGGTATCGGACGACGTGCGTCGACCGGCAACGTATCGCACGATGCTTGCGGCAACCTGGGTGTCCGACCGGGCGGGTCTCGCTACCCTCTTCGGCGTGATCACGAGCACGCACGCCATCATCTACGCCGAGGACGCCGAACGGGCCCGAGCCTTCTTCCGGGACGTGCTCGAGCTTCCCCACGTCGACGCCCACGACGGTTGGCTCATCTTCCGGTTGCCCCCGGCGGAGCTCGGGATCCACCCCACCGAGGCGGGGCCGAACAGCGGTCGTCACGAGCTGTTCCTGATGTGCGACGACATCCATCGCACCGTCGAGGACCTGCGCAGCAAGGGGGTCGAGTTCGCGACACCGGTCGAGGACCAGGGCTTCGGGCTCGTCACCACGCTGCGAGTCCCCGGAGGCGGGAGTTTGGGCCTGTATCAGCCCAAGCACGCGACCGCCTACGAACGCTGACGCGTCTGGATCCGACGCCCTCGCTCCTTACCGGGCGCCGCTCCGCAACACCCGACCCGCCAGCGCACCGGTGTGCTGCCCGTCCTCCATGAACACCTCGCCGTTCACGATGGTCCAGGCGTACCCGCGCGCTCGCTGGACGTAGCGCCCGGCACCGGCCGGGTAGTCGTGCACGTACTCGGGTTGGGGCAGCCCGAGCCCCTCGAGGTCGATGACGTTGACATCCGCGTGGGCGCCAGGGACCAGGGCGCCGCGGTCCTCGATCCCGAACAGGCGGGCGGGATCGGACGTCAGCCGGCGGACGGCGTCGGTCACCGACAGCAACCCCTGCTCGCGGACCCAGTAGGTCAGGAGGAACGTGGGCTGGCTCGAGTCCATGATCAACCCGACGTGCGCCCCAGCGTCAGCGAGGCCCATCACGGTGTGAGGATGACGCAGCATCGTGGCGACCGCGTCCAGGTCGTCGTTCAAGAAGGGCCAGTTGAACAGCGTGTGACCGTCACGCTCCAGCGTGAGCGTGACGAAGGCCTCCGCCGGTGAGACGCCGAGCCGCCGGGCGTGGCCGGCCAGGCTGTCGGCCGGACCCAGGTCGTAGCGAGCGTCGCCCGGCGGCAGCACGAAGAGCTCCTCCGGCGGGATCGTCGCCAGGTCACGCGTGGCGTCGATGAGCGCGGCCCGCCGAACCGGGTCGCGCAGGGCGTCGAGTCGCTCGTCGAGGCCCAGCTCCCGCAGCGCCTGCCAGGCCGGCGCTCGGTCGTAGGGCGTGCGGTGCACGATGCCGAAGAGCATTCCGATGCCGCGGGCCGTGGTCTGCGGCGAGAGCAGGGCGCCTCGCCTTCGCGCCGCCTCGACGACGTCCAAGGCCTCCTCGTGGAGCTCGGGCGACCGCTTCGTCTGGGTCAGCCCGAACGTGACCGGGCGGCCGGTCGCGATGGCGATCTCGCCGAGCAGCTCCACCTCGGCCCGCGTGCGCCCGGTCCCGTTCTCGTCGCGCTCACCGAGCGCAGGCGCGGCCTCGAACGTGCCGGCACCTCGGGCGCGCAGCACGTCGGCGATCGCGAGGAGCTCCCGCGCCTCCGCGTGCGTCCCCGGCACCGCTCGACCGTCGGGGACGCGGTGCAGCATCGTGCGTGAGGTCGAGAAGCCGAGCGCACCTGCGGCCATCGCCTCATCGACGAGCGCGCGCATCGCCGCGAGGTCCTCCTCGGAGGCCGGCTCGTCCTCGAGGCTTCGCTCGCCCATCGCGTGGTAGCGAACCGCGCAGTGGCCCACCATCCCGCCGACGTTCACGCCCTTCGCCCACGCGGCGACCGAAGCGAGGTAGTCGCCGTAGGTCTCCCAGTCCCAGCCGATGCCAGCCATGATCGAGTCGGCGGGGACGTCCTCGACCGACTCCATGAGCTCGGCGAGATAGCGGCGGTCCTCGGGTCGACAGGGTGCGAACGTCACGCCGCAGTTCCCCAGCACGAGCGACGTCACGCCGTGCCAGCACGACGAGGTGGCCAGCGGGTCCCACGCGAGCTGGGCGTCGAGGTGGGTGTGGATGTCGACGAACCCCGGCGTCACGAGGCGTCCGTCGGCGTCGAGCTCCTGCCGCCCCCGCTCGGCCACCCCTCCGATGCCGGTGATCCGACCGTCGTCGATCGCGACGTCGGCGGCGACGGGCTCGTGGCCGAGACCGTCGACCACGATTCCGCCGCGGATCACCAGGTCGTGGGTCAGAGCGCCTGACGATACGGGCCTGCGAGCAGTCGCGCTTCAGGGGCCGGAGCGGCGTGCCGATTGCTCCGCTGAGAGCGGCGGGTGCCGGAGCCGGTCTCTCCGTTCGGATCCCGAACCGGTCCCGCCAGGGGTTGAGCATGGGCGGCATCTCCACCCGACAAGAGATGCGGTTCTCGGCCGCGATGTGGACCATCGGGGCCGTGACGGGGCTCGTCGGCTCCTTCGTCCCCCACGGCCCCGGCGTGAACGCCGACGGCTGGCTGGCGCTGAGCGGAGCGGCGGCCATCATCGCCATCTGGTCGTGGCGTCACGACGTCGAGATCCCGCTGAAGGTTCAGTACGTGCTCTCGGTCCTCGCCGCCGCCGCGGTTGGCACCGCCCTGTTGTGCGCGCACCACAGCCCCGCGATCTTCGTGGCCGCGAGCCTCTACGTGTTGCCCACCATCTACACGGCGGCGTTCTACGACAGCCGGCCCTTCGGCCTCTACCTCGTCTCGCAGGCCATCATCCTCGGCGTCCTCCTGTTCACGTCCGGCCAGCCCGCTGCGCCGGCGGCGTGGGTGTTCGAGACGACCACGATCAGCGCGCTCGGCGTCGTGGTCCACCGCCTGCGGGCCGCGCTCATCGAGATGGCCACCACCGACCCGCTCACTGGGTTGGCCAACCGCCGAGCGTTCGAAGCCATCCTCGAACGCGAGCTCGCCCAGCGCCAGCGCAACGGCCGTCCGCTGTGCATCGCGGTCATCGACCTCGACCACTTCAAGGCGATCAACGACGAGCACGGGCACGTCGTCGGCGATCAGGTGCTCACGGACGTCGCCACCGCGTGGTGCCGGCGACTGCGCAAGTTCGACGTGCTGGCCCGCTACGGCGGCGACGAGTTCGTCGTCATGTTCCCGGCCGCGTCAGTGACTGAAGCGACCGACATCCTGGCCCGAATGCGCACGTCGGCGGCCCACCAGTTCTCGGCCGGTGTGGTCGAAGCGAACGGCCACCCGAACCCACCAGAGCTGTTGAGGGCGGCGGACAGGGCCTGCTACCTCGCCAAGGAGAGCGGTCGCGGGCACATCCAGATCGCCGGCGAGCTGTGACGCCGGCGTCCCGCCTCAAGGAGCGTCGGGAGCGCGGAGACCAACGAACCTGAGGGTCCGCACGGTCTGGAACCCGAGGGCCTCGTAGAGGCGGATGGCGCCGACGTTGTCAGCGGCCACGTGGAGCAGCGGACGCTCGTCGCGGTGGCGGATGCGGCGGGCCAGGCTGCGCACGAGCGACGTCGCCAGGCCGCGGCCCCGAACGGCCGCATCGGTGCACACGGCGCTGATCTCGGTGTGCTCCGGCAGCCGCATTCGCTCCCCCGCCATCGCGACGAGGGCGTTGCCCTCGAAGACGCCGAGGTAGGTCCCGAGCTCGATCGTCCGCGCCGCGAAGGGCCCCGGCCGCGTGCGCTCGACGAGGTCGAGCATCGCCGGCACGTGCGTCGGTGTGAGGCACGTCAGCCCCGCCTCCGGCGTCCCGTCGTCGTCGTCCTCGCGAGCGACCATCTGCACCCCGCTGCCGCTGAACAGCTCCGTCCATCCCGGCGGTGCCGACATCGCGGGACCGAACAGCAAGGCGACCCCCCGCCCGCCGACGAGCGCCGCCAGGTCATCCCACGCTTCACGGGTCGGCGCGTCGGGCAGGGCCGCGAATGGCGCCACCGCGGGCTCGTAGCGGACCGCGAGCCCGACCCGCTCGGCGGCGGCGCGCTGCCGTCCCGTCAACGCGTGCCACAACGGGTTGGCGAGCGGGTCCACCAGCCGATCCTCGCACGCGCCGAGGTCGCGGCGGCCGAGAATTGCGTCGGACCGCGCGCTCCGAGCCGCGACGCGCGTGATCCGGGCTCATTGCTCGCGGGACTCGTCCACCCGGCCGGGGGGCCGCGGCCCGCTCCCGGATCGGTCGAGCGCTGCGGGCGCGCCCTCCCCGCCGATCAGCGCGAGAGCTTGTAGCGGGCCAGGTGCTCGACTTGCTCGACCGACTCTGGGCCCCGGCGGAAACGCCGAGAGAGCTCGGTGAGGTCGGTGCCCTGGTCTCGCCACCGCAGGACCCGACGCTCGATCGGTCGGAGCTGACCGGACGGCGACACCGCGGCCCGGTCGGGGAGCTCGCTCAGCTCGATGACCTGACGGATGAACGCCGGGCTGCGCCGAAACCGGCTGGCGATCTCGGCCTCGGGCACGCCGTCGCTCAGCAGCCGGCGTATTCGTCGCTCGAGCGGCCGGAGATGTTGATCCTCGGGCATGGCGTCCCTCCCGCCTAGAGGCTATCGACTGACGAGAGCGACCGGGGAGCGCCGGGACGACGTTCTCCCGGCGGTCCGACCATCGAGCGCTCATCCCGCGGTCATCGGGCGTGAGCGCGCTGGGCACCGTCGCCTCCAGCTGCGGTAGTTTCCAGGTCGACTCAAGCGCGGCGCGTCGCGAGTCGATGCTCTGGCGGGGGTTGCAGGGGCTTGCAGGGGCTTTGGTCGAAAGCACGCGAGCCCGACGCGACCGCTGGGAGAGCGAGTGGCAGAGCACCAGCAACCGGCGATCTCCGAGCCCCCCACGGAGAGGAGCGGTTTTAGCCGCGACGAGGTGCGGGCTGGAGCCCTCGTGGAGTACTCCAGCGACATCATCACCGTGCTGGATGCCGAGGGGCGGGTCCTCTACTCGAGTCCCGCGGCGACGCGCCTCTTCGGCTACGAGGTCGGGTTCATGAAGGGTCGATCCGCGTTCGAGCTCGTCCATCCCGACGACCTCGACCGCGTGTTGTCTCAGTTCCTCGCCGAGCTCCTCCGTCCCGGTCCCGGTGAACCGGTCGAGTTCCGCATGCGGCACGCCGATGGGTCCTGGCGACACGTCGAGGCGGTCGGCCACAACCGGCTGGACGACCCGACCGTCCGAGGCGTGGTCATCAACACCCGAGACGTCACGGAGCGGGTGCAGGCCGAGGAGGCACTCCGCGAGAGCGAGGAGCGCTTCCGCGGCGCGTTCGAGCACGCGCCGATCGGGATGGCGGTCGTCGGACAGGACACGCGGATCGTCCGCTGCAACCAGGCCCTCGCCGACATGCTGGGCTACACACAGGATGAGCTCATCGGCATGGACGGAACCCAGCTGACGCATCCTGAAGACCTGGCCGAGACTCAGGAGAAGCTTCGCGCGCTCTTCGCGGCCGAGATTGAGGGGTACCAGCTCGAGAAGCGGTTCGTGCACGCCGACGGCCACGCGGTCTTGGTATCCGTCAGCGTCTCAGCCATGTTGAGCACCGACGGCAAGCCTCAGTACTCGATCGGTCACATTCAGGACGTCACCGAGCGCAAGGCCTTCGACGAGCTGCTGACGTATCAAGCGATGCATGATCCGTTGACGGGACTCCCAAACCGCAGCGCGTTCCTTGATCGCTTGAGCCTGGTCCAAACGACCGCCAAGGGACAGGCGGGAAGAATCGCGGTGCTGTTCTTAGACGTCGACCACTTCAAGGTCATCAACGACAGCCTCGGCCACGGCGCCGGTGATCAGCTGCTGATCGCGATTGGGGAGCGGCTGCGACGCACGCTCCGCCCGAACGACTCGGTGGCCCGGTTCGGTGGCGACGAGTTCACCGTCCTCTGTCGAGACGTTCGTCAGCCGGCCGCGGCGATGCGGATGGCCGAGCGGATCCTCGAAGCGGTGGCCCGACCTGTCCTCCTGCCCCAGGGCGAGGTGTTCGTGACCGCGAGCATCGGCATCGCGCTGTCCGGGCGCCGGAACCCGGCCAGCGAGACCCTGGTGGGAGACGCCGACGCCGCGATGTATCGAGCCAAGCGCAGCGGCCGGGCCCACGCCGAGTTCTTCGAGAGCGACTTGCGCGACCGCAACCTCGAACAGCTCCACACCAACGCGGCCTTACACCGAGGGCTCGAGCGCGACGAGTTCCAGGTCCACTACCAGCCGGTCGTGCACCTGGAGACCGGGCAGATCACCGGCCTCGAGGCGCTCCTCCGTTGGCAGCACCCGGATCGGGGTCTCGTCCAGCCCGGCGAGTTCATCGCCTACGCCGAGGAATCCGGCCTCATCGTCCCCATCGGCACCTGGATCCTCGAGCAGGCGTGCAGCCAGCTCGCACGCTGGAGGGCCGAGAGCGAAGGCCGTCACCTCACGATCAGCGTGAACCTGTCGCCCCGCCAGCTCGTCGAGCCGTCACTCCAGAACGCCATCGCCCAAATACTCAAATCCACCAAGGTCCCGCCCGACGCGCTCTGGCTCGAGATCACCGAGACGACGCTCATGTACGACACCGACTCGGCCACCCATGCGCTGCAAGCCCTGCGCCGACAGGGCGTCCACTTCAGCATCGACGACTTCGGGACTGGCTACTCATCCCTGACCCACCTCAAGGGCCTCCCGATCGAGGCCCTGAAGGTCGACCAAGCCTTCGTCGACGGCCTCGGGCGCGACCCGGAGGACACCGCGATCGTGACCGGTGTCGTCCGCCTCGCCAACGCCCTCGGGCTCACCACCACCGCCGAAGGGGTGGAGACCCCGGAACAGCTCGACCACCTCCGCCGCCTCCGCTGCACCTACGGGCAGGGCAACTTCCTCGCTCCCGCCCAGCCCGCGCCCGGTCCCGGCGGGCCGCCGGTGCTGCAGCTGGCCGAACGCGCCGCCACCCACTGGTAGTGAGCCCATCGCCGTCGGAGGGGACGGCGGCGCGTGGGACCAGGTCAACAAGATCGGCCAGTCCGGGGTCGAGGCACCGGCGGACCTGCACGCCATGCGAGCAGTCGGGAGCCCCGACGTCAGCGGCGCCACGCTCCACGAGTTCGACGTCATGGTCCGACCGTCGGTCATGGACGCCTTCGACACGACGATCCAGCAGAGCATGCTGCCGATGCAGATGCAGGGTCTCTCCGAGGGCACGGCCGTCGCCGTGAAGTACGACCCCGACAACCCGACCGCCGCACTCCTGGACAGCTGGTAGCCACGGGCGAGGGCCCGGCCCGACCGGGTTCGCGCCGGAGCCGCCGGCCCCTCCCAGCGGATACCGTCGTCCCGGGATCGGCGAGGGGGGACCTCCTGCAGCAGTTCTGGCGCTGGCTCGGCCTGAATCTCGGCAAGCATTGGATCGTCGTCCTCGTCGTCGGCGGGCTGGCCACCCTCGTCCTGGGGTACGGGGCCACGAACCTCAAGTTCACGACCGGCCAGGACAGCTACCTCAACAAGAGCGATCAGGTCTACAAGGACAGCGTCGCGTACCAGAAGCTGTTCGGGGGCGAGGCCATGGTCGTGCTGGTCACGATGGACCGCGGGCACACCGTGCGCGAGCTCTTCACTGCGAAGGACATCGCGCAGTGGAAGGCGATCGAGCAGGAGCTCCGTCAGAGCGGACTGATCAAGAGCGTCGTCAGCCCCCTCACCGCCCTCGAGTTCAACCACGCACTGGTGTCGAGCCCGACCGGCGACCCGACCCAGAGCGTCGCCGGCAAGATCCTCGTCAGCGCCACCGCTCTTGACCCATCGGCCGCCGGCCGGGCGGCGCGCAACGCCGACTCGGTCACGACCCTCCAGCGCCTCAACGCAGTCCCGAGCTCGGGGCGGACCCTCGATAACCCCGCCTACCTGGACTTTCTGCTCCACGACAACCAAGGAAAGATCCGCAAACCCCTGCTCGCGAACTTCCCCGATGACCGCCACGCCCAGATCGTCGTCCGCCTGCCCGGCAACGAATCGATCAAGGCTGAAGGCACCGCGTCGGTCTTCGTGCAGAACGTCGCGAACCGAATCAGGTTCGGCTCGTCCTCCGTCGTGGCGACCGGGGCGCCGGCGCTGCTCAAGAACGTCAATGACTACCTGACCGGCGGCATGCTCACCCTCGGCGCCATCGCCCTCGCCGTCATGGCCTTGATCCTGCTCGCGCTCTTCAGCGTCCGGTGGCGGCTCCTCGCCCTCGGCGTCGTCGTCATCGGCGTGATCTGGGCCTTCGGGATCGTCGGCTACCTGGGCCTCCCACTCACGATCGTCACGATCGCCGGTCTCCCCGTGATGCTCGGGATCGGGATCGACTACGCCATCCAGCTGCACGCTCGGGTCGAGGAAGAGGTGGTCGTCGACCGAGCGGCGCACCCGATCCAAGAGACGGCCCGCAACCTCGGCCCGGCGCTCCTCGTCGTCACCTTCGATGCCATCTTCGCCTTCGCCGCGCTGCGCTTCGCGAAGGTGCCGATGCTCCGCCAGTTCGGTTTGCTGCTCGCCGTGGGCGTCGCCGCGATCTGCTTCAACAGCATCATGGGCACCCTCGCCGTCCTCGGCATTCGCGAGTACAAGTCGCCGAGCAAGCGCAAGGACTTCCGGGCCGGTCCCCTCGGGCGGCTCGTCGTCTGGCTCGGCAAAGTCCCGTCGAAGTTCGCGGTCGGCCTCGCCGTCGCCAGCCTCGTGGTCTTCGTCGCCGGGATCTCGGTCGAGGGCAAGCTCGTCCTGCAGACCGACCCGCTGCAGTGGGTCAACCAGCACTCCCAGGTCATCCGGTCCCTGAACGTGCTGAATCGGGAGACGGGGTCGTCGAGCGAGCTCGGCGTCTACCTGCAGTCGAAGGAGGCCTTCAGCGACACCACCGTCGGCTACCTCGACCGCTTCACGCGCGGCCAGCTGCAGCAGTACCCCACGACCCTGCTCACCGGCACGAGCATGGTGGAGGTGGTGAGCGACCTGAGCGACGTGCCCGGTGGCCAACACGTGACGCCGACCGGCGCTGAGGTCCGCGCCGCGTACGACGTCGCGCCGAGAGACATCCAGCTCTCGACGGTGGCGAACCGACAGAACGCCATGAACCTCATCTTTCGAACCGGCCCGAGCGGGCTCGACGCCCGCGCGAGGGTGGTGCGAGAGATTCGCAAGACGTCGCATCCGCCCGCGGGCGTGCGGGCCACCCCGTCGGGGCTTGCGGTCGTCGGCGTCGGCCTGCTCGACAACCTCGAGGCGAACCGGGTCGAGCTCACCTACCTGGCGATCCTGTTCGTGTTCCTCTTCCTCTCCGTGCGGCTGCGCAGCGTCATCCGCGCGCTGCTCTCGCTGGTCCCGGTCCTCATCGCGGTGGGGGCCGCGTCGCTCATCGCCTACGCGCTCAGCCTGAAGCTGAGCCCGCTGACGGCCGTCGGCGGGCCGCTGGTCGTAGCGGCGTGCACCGAGTTCACCTCGCTGATCCTGCTGCGCTTCGTCGAAGAGCGGCGGCGAGGGTTCTCGCCGCGCGCGGCCGTCGACGTCACCGCGTCTCGCACCGGGCGCGCCTTCTTCGTGTCCGCGCTCGCAGCGGTCGCCGGAGTGGCGGTGATCGGCACGTCGTCGTTGCCGCTGCTCCGCGGCTTCGGCATCGTCGTCGGCCTGAACGTCGCCATCGCGCTGCTGAGCGCGCTCAGCGTCCTCCCGCCGATCCTCGTGTGGGCCGAGCGGCGTCGCTGGGTCACACGGGGCCTCGTTCCCGAAGCCGTCGTGAACCAGGCGCAGGCGACCGAGGACACGGTTCCGGTGGCGTCGGCGTGACTCGCGATCACTCGAACCGCGAGCCGTCCGCGAGGCCGCCCCCGTGCCGCTGACTCTCGTCGCCGTCGCCCACGATCGCCGGACCGGTACCCAACGTCCCCAGGAGGCCCGCCGTGCCGTTCATCCAGACCATTGAGTTCCAGACCACTCAAATCGATGAGTTCGATGCCGCGATCCAAGCCTGGCTGGCCAAGTCCGCGGCCTGGCGGTCCACGAACCGATCGGTCCGAACCAAGGACCGCGATCGGCCCGACACCTACGTCCAGATCGTCGAGTTCCCGTCCTACGAGGCCGCGATGGAGAACTCCAGCCATCCCGAGACCGCCGAGCTGGCCGAGCAGCTGGCGAAGCTCTGCGACGCGCCCCCAGCGTTCCGCAACCTCGACGTCATCCGGGAGGAGCTCACCTAGCCCGGCCCCGTCGACCGGCCCGGACCGGCCCGCGGCGCTCCGGCCCCGAGCCTCCGCCGCGGCCCGAGCGGCGTGCACTCACGTCAGGGTCTCGACCGGTGCGTCGTCGGCCGCTCGGGGCGGTTCCGGACCACGGATCTCCGGCCGGCTCCCTCCGGGTTCGGCCGAGTTACCGAAGCTGTGGGCAGTGGTTACTGGCCGCCTGGGCCAGGTCGTCCGTGGGCGTGAACTGGAGCGTTGTCCGGTCGACGTTCCAGGTGAAGACCTGGGTGTCGCCATCGGTCGTGTGATCCGTCACCTGCAGGACGAACGTGTTCGAATCAGGCCCCGGGGGAGTCGCGAAGTCCTGCGACGCCGCCTGCTTGATCGGCGGCGGGAACGGCGCACACTGAGACGCCGCGTTCTGCAGCTTGCTGATCGCGCGCTGCTCCGCGGTCGGGCCGGCGGCGCTGCTGGGCGGCGGGGCCGGCGCCTGGGTCTGTGGAGTCGTTGCCGGCGTGGTGTTGGGGGTGGTCGCTCCGACCGGCGTGTCGTCCCCGGGTTGGCTGCCGTCGGTGCCCCGCCTGCGGTTGAACGGCTTCCCGCTGCTCGGGTCCACCAGCGTGAACGTGTCGATGATGATCGTGGTCTTCTGGATGATCGTGATCGAGGTGCCGGTGAAACCTGACCACCTCGGTCCGTAGTACGTCGGGGTGTAGCCAGGGGTGTAGTAGGTCGGCGGCGTGAGCGGGTTCCCGCAGTAGCACTTCGTCACGGGCTCACCCTTGTCGTCGACGAGGACAGCGGTGCCGGCCTCCAGGACCGAGCGAATGGTGGTGGCCCGACCGTTGGCGTAGCCGTGGTTGGTGACCAGTGTGTCGCTGCGCAGGAGCACCGGGGTCAGCCCGTTGACATAGGACGGGATGTCGGTGGTCGTGATGCCAAGCACGGAAGCCCACGCCGCGGCCTTGCTGGGGTTCTGCTCCAGGTACAGGACCAGCTGGTTGCGGTCGCAGGTCCTGGTGTCGAGGGTGCCTCCGTAGAGGCCGACGTGGGACCCGTCGACGGTGGTCGCGCCGGCAGGCTGAACCGGCGGAACGCGCTGGTCGGCGCCGACCGGAGGTGCAAACGGGTCACTGGCTGAGTTGAGCGGCTCGGCGCGAAGCGAGGCACCGGCGCTGCTTCCACCCGACAGCCCCACGACCAATCCGACCGTCCCGCCGATGACCAGCAGCAACACAACGAGACCGATGAGCAGGTTGCGGTACAGGTTCGAGGGCCGGCGCGGTGGCCCGGCCGTTGGCGCGCCGTAAGCCATCGTCGGCGGACCGGTCGGCGGCCCCGTCGGCGGACCTGTCACGTTCCCCACCCCCTAGCCATCGCCGAAGGAGGTTCGGCTGGCTGCAACCCGACGACGAACCTACCGGGCTGGGGCCCGGAGGAGCAAGCGAGCCGCCACCCTCCCGCGCCTCGGCCGGAGCGCGCGGCGACATTTCGCGCCGTTTGGCCGCCCAGTTTCGTTTGGTCGGCCCGCATGCGCGTGGGATCGCTGTCTAGAGTCCGCAGGACGCCGAGGGGTCCGCCGTGGCGCGCGCGTGCCGCGGCAGTCGAGCCAACCCCCGTACCGCGGGGGGAACTGAGGATCGCTGATGGGCGAAGCGTTCGTCCCGACCCACGCGGTCCCCGACGACGGCCTGCCGGCGTGGTCCACGCCGGTCGCGACCGCCGCGCCGGTCGCGACCCTCGAGCCTCACCTGCGCGTCCGAGCCCTCCAACGACGAGACGACGGGTGGGCTCGTTTTCTGTGCTCGAACGGCTGGTCGGCGTGGACGGACGGGCGCCGCCTTCGCGATCTGCGGTCGCTGTGGCTCGTCCCCGTCGGCGGGTTGCCGGCCTGGAACGATCCGAACCCGGCGCTCCCGTCCCGCGCGGCGCTGAACCCGGGACTCGAGGTGCAGCTCCTCGCGCTACGGGATGACGGTTGGGCCGCCGTCCTCTGTTCGAACGGCTGGTCGGCTTGGGTCGATGGTCGCCGCCTGACTCCCGTCCTGGGTGCTGACGCGCCCACGGCGGACCTCGCCGGAGGCTGGGATCAAGAACTCCGGGAGGCGTGGTCGCGGCATCGTGCCCTCGTACAAGACCTGCAGGCTGGTCGCATCGACAACGACGCCTTCTCGCGGCGCGGGGTCCAGGCGGGCACGGTCATCCGGGGGGCCGAAGTCCTGCTGCTGGACTCGGTCACCGCGGGCTGGTGGCGCTACGACGGGATGCGCTTGGCCCCGAGGTCCGGCGGCGCCGCATCGGACCCGGGATGACCTGACTGCGACGGCTCCCGGCCCGCACCCCGAGTGGTCGCCGAGGCGCCCGCCGCGGCGATGCGGTGCGGCGAGCGCTCGCTCCCGGCCGCTGGGCACCAGGCGCGCCCGGCTCCGGTCGATCGGCGCTCGCGGGTCAAGCCCCACGCCCTGCGCCAGACCCAAGTGGCAACATGCAGCGATCGTGGCCCGACGAGGAGGGTGCTGTGCCGATCACTCCGAATCGCGATCAGTTCGCGGCGCTGGCGTCGGCAGCCGAGGCCGACGACGCCCCGGTCACCATGCTGAACCTGCTGAAGTTCAAGGAGGTTGCGACCGACGGCGGGAGCGGCGTCGCGTCCTACAACCGGTACGGCGACTCGGTCGTCCGGATGGTCGAGGAACGCGGCGGCCGAGTGCTCTGGAGCGGCCGGGTCGATCAGGTCCTGATCGGCGACGAGGCCGCCCACGGCTGGGACGCGATCGCGCTGGTTCAATATCCGTCACGGAAGGCCTTCCTGGACATGGTCTCCGACGAGCGCTACCTGAAGTCGCACGAGCACCGTGAAGGCGGGCTGGCCGAGACCGTGCTCCTCGCCTGCGCGGCACGGCCACCCGGGGGGCCTCCGGACTAATGGGCCGCAAGATCCTCTTCGTCACGACCGACCAGCAGCGGTACGACTCGCTGGGCTGCACTGGCAACACCATCGCTCGCACTCCCGTGGTCGACCGGCTCGCCGCCGACGGAATCGTCTACCGGCGTGCGTACAACCAGAACACGGTGTGCATGCCCGCGCGCTCGACGATGCTCACGGGCCAGTACGTTCGAACCCACGGCGTCGTCGCGAACGGCATCCCGCTCCCAGCGGACGCGCCGAGCGTCGCGGCACATCTGTCGGAGCACGCCGGCTACCGCACCGCTCTCCTCGGGAAGGCCCACTTCGAGCCGGGTTTCGACCTGACCGGGCGCTTCGAGGAGAACGCCCGCGCCATCCGCGGTGACATCGGCCCCTGGCGGGGGTTCGAACGCTCCGTGCAGGCGATGCACACCGCGGCCGCCGTGCTGGTCACGACCGACGGCCCACAGGTCAGCGGGCCCATTGCCCACTACGGCCGCTGGTTGGAGCGCAACCATCCCGAACACCTCACGAGCTTCGCACCGCTTCTGTCCGCACGCGGCGGCGGCGACACGAGCGCGCCCGAGACCAAGAACAACCCGATCCCGCGGGCCTGGTATCACACCGACTGGGTCGCGGACCTGGTCATCGACTGGCTCGACACGCTGGAGGCTGACGAGGACTGGTTCTGCTGGATGAGCTTCCCGGATCCGCACCATCCGTGGGACCCGCCGGCCGAGGAGCTGGGCCGAATCGACTGGCGCGACCTCGACCTCCCGCCTGGACACCCGGGCTCGGACGAAGCGATCCGCACGGTGCTGTCCCGGAAGCCCGCGCACTGGCTCGCGTGGTGGGAGGGGCGCTGGCAGAACCGTGAGGGTGGGCCGGGTGGCTTCTGCCCCGGTTCCCTGACGCCGGATCAGGTCCGCGAGATCAACGCCAAGGTGCACGTGATGAATGAACTCGTGGACGAGGCTCTCGGCCGCGTGCTGCGGCATGTCCGCCAGCGTGGCTGGGAGGGCGACACCGACGTCATCTTCACCACCGACCACGGCGAGCTCCAGGGCGACTACGGCCTCCTCTTCAAGGGTCCGTTCCCGACCGACGCCCTCATGCGCCTCCCGCTCGTCTGGCGCCCGGCACCGTCGGCGGGGATCCCACCCGCTGCGATCAGCGATCCCGTCGGCCAGGTGGACCTGGCGCCGACCTTCTGCACGATCGCCGGGGCCTTGCCTCCGGCGTGGATGCAGGGCGCTCCGCTCCCGACCGCCTCCGGGTCGGCTCGCGAGCGAGTGCTCTGCGAATGGGACAGCCAGTTCCCGAGCCACGGCATGCACCTTCGCTCCATCTACCGCGACGACTGGCTCTGCACCGTGTACGAACCGAGCACCGACGGTCAGGCAACCGGTCTCGAAACGATCGTCGGCGATCGGGTGCTGAAGCCGTGCGGCATCCACTACGACGGCACGGAGGGTGAGCTCTACAACGTCGAAGACGACCCCTACCAGTTCTACAATCTCTGGGACGATGCGGGCTTTCGGTCGGTGCGGGCCGATCTCACCGCCGACCTCTACGACCATCTCCCCGAGCCTCGCGGGGACCCGTTAGCGGTCGAAGCACCCGCGTGACGGGACCTCGCCGCCCGCGCTCGGAGCGGCGTCGTGGGATCTCGCCGCCGGGAATCCTCGGGCTACGGCGAACCGTCCTCCGGGATCGCTTCCCACCACTGGCACCACCATTGCGCGCCAACCAGGATGCGCAGTTTCGGGTGCCAGCAGTACGAGATCTCGGCCGTGTTCTCCAGGTAGTAGCGGCAGTTCTCACACTGCTCCGCGCCTGACGGCTGGCCCTTCAGCACCGCGTTCTCGGCGAGATGGCGCAGCTCGATGGCCTGCTTCTCGTCGATCTCCTTGGGTTCAGGCTCGGGGATGACGTAGTCGGTCACCGCTGTGATCTACCCAGTTTGAGCCTTCGGATGCAAACCTCCCGACGCAACGGCGTCCTCCCGACACCTGGAGCCGAGCTGCCGATGCGGGCGTGTCGGAGCGACGTGATCCGCTACGCACCAGGCCGGCGACCGGGCGTCGACCGGAGCTGGCGGGTCACCCACCCACGGGCCGGGACCTGCACCGGATGCCCGGTCGCGGTGCTTCGGACGACGTAGGTCCCGGCGATGAAGTCACCGACCCGTCGATGGCCGTTCGTGACGATCACGAGCCAGAGCCCGACGGGAAGGCCGATCGCCAGGCCGTCGATCGCCCACGCCGCGACACGAAGGAAGGAGCGAAGGAGCCCGGGCGAGCTGCCGTCCGCCCGGACGACGCGAACACCGAGCAGCGCCTTGCCGGGCGAGCGGCCGAGGGTGCTCTGCGGCACGATGAAGACGAAGATCACCAGGCCGACGACGGCGACCGCGAACCAGACGAAGGCGCGGTCGCGCACGAGATAGCCGACCGAGCGGAACTCAAAGCAGGCATGACCGCTCGGCACCTTCGTCGGGCCACCCGACTTCAGCGTGTGCCAGTCCCCTGCAGCCAGCAGCGTCGCGGCCAGGACCAACGCCATGAGCAGGAGGTCCGCGGCGTAGGCGAGGCACCGACGCCAGACGACCCGGGTCGGGTCGCGGTTGGGCTCTCGATCATCCTGACGGGGCCAGCCGGCGGCTCGACCGCGCTTCGACGCTCCCCACCACTTCGCGGACATGGTCGCACTCGACCTGCATGGCAACACGCAGGAAGAACCAGACCACGAGCGACTCCGATCGACTCGAACCCATCGGCTCGGGCCGGCGAGCCTACGGTCTCCACCGCCGATGCTGGAGCGCCGGGCGCGCTCCTTCGATTGCGCTCCCGCCCTCCCCGTCGGTGCTCGGCGCCTGCCGCCCGACCGGAGCTCCTCGGAGCTGCGCGTCCACGAGCTCGGAGCGCTCACCGCCACGATCGACTGAACCGAAGGGAGGCACCGCGAGCCGCTCGCCAGATCCGCACGATCGTCGCAGTACGATCCGCGTCGAGATGGCTGAGCGATCCACGCCAGTACCCCAGGCGACCTCGGAGGCTCACCTCACCTTCAAGGACCCAGCAGAGGGGCGTGACCTCACCTTCGCGGTGCTGCCGATCACCAGCTTGGAAGTCATCTCGCACCAGCGAAAGCCCAGCGACTCGCACGTGAAACGGCTCGTCGACTCGGTCCGGCGAGTTGGGTTCCTCGCCCCTGTGGTCGTCGTCGAACAGCAAGACCGAGACGGATACCTCATCATCGACGGCCAGCACCGGCTCCTGGCGGCGAGAGAACTCGGGCTCCGCCAGATCCCGGCCGTGATCGCGCCGCCCCCGCTGGCGCGGCGCATGCTCGCCCTCAACGTCGAGAAGGAACCGAACATTCGTGAGCGATCGGGGGTCGCGCTCTCGATCTACCGGGAACTTGTCGCGACCGAGCCGCAGGCTCCGGAGGATGATGAGGAGGTGGTCGAAGCCGTCCAGCAGGCGCACTACGTCACGCTGGGCCTCGGCTACGCGCAGTCCGGCCGGTTGGCCGGCAGCTCGTTCGAGCCCATCCTTCGAAAGTGCGACGGGTTCATGGACCAGCCGCTCAGCGCCTGCCTCCCGACCCGAGAGGCCCGCGCCGGGAAAGTGGTCGAGGCGCACCAGCTCGTGCGCTCGGTCACGGACCGGCTCAAGGAGCTCGGAGCCTGGCACGAGTTCGTCGGTGCCCAGATCATCTCGTTCGCTAACCCGCTCAAACGGGCGCGGAAGCAGCACTCCTTCGACGACACGTTCGACAAGATGATCGCGAAGCTCCAGGAGCTCGAAGAGAATCCACAGAAGGTGCTCCGCGAGGCGGTCTGAAGCCTCGGCCACCGCCATCGTGGACCGACGCTTGCCCGGACGGGCGATCCTGCCGCCCCATCGCCGGGTCACGGCCACGCCGCAGGTGATCGCGAGGACCTATCGGCGCCCGTGCCCACTCACGAGTCGCGGGTGGTCCTACGGACGAAAGACGACCTTGATGGCGTGGGAGCCGCCCCGATCAATCGCGGTGGCGACCGCGTCGCGGTACTCATCGAGTGGGAACTCGTGGGTCACGACGACATCTTGCGGGAGCAGCCCCGCGGCGAGGACATCGAGGGCGCGGTCGACGGAGTGACGGTCCGGGCCGCCAGCAAGCCCAGGCGCCGAGCCGGAGTCCACGGTGTGGTCGATCGACCCCACGAGGGCGGCCTCCTTGTACCAGACCGGCGTCAGGTCCACTTCGCTCACGCCCGCCGCGCCGAGCAACAGGACGGTGCCGCGGTGAGCCACCGCGCGCAGCGCCTCGCTGACCGACTGCGGGGCGCCGACCGCCTCGACGACGTAGGGGAAGCCACCCATCAGCATGACGTTCGACTTCCGGCCGACGACGCGGACGCCGGCCAGCCGGGCGAGCTCGTCGAAGTGGGCGCTGCCAGCGTCGGTCCGAACCACGTGATCGGCGCCGCACGCGGCCGCGGCCTCAGCCTGGTGGGGATGCCGGGCGAGCACCGTGACCGGACATCCCGGGAACAGCCCCTTGAGGGCGGCCAAAGTCGCCAGCCCGATGATTCCTCCGCCGACCACGAGCACCGGCTCGCCGTCGCGGGGCGGGACGCGGAGCAGGCCGTGGCACGCGATTGAGACCGGCTCGTGCAGGCTCGAGCCGCGGTCAGGCACGGTGTCGGGGATGGCGTGCAGCATCGAGACGTGGGCGAGCGCCTGCTCACCCCAACCGCCACCGAGGTCTTGGGTGAACCCCAGCGAGCGTCCACCGGTGAGGACCCGGCTGTCGAGGTTGAGACACGACGACGTCCATCCCCGCGCGCAGTTCTCGCACGGCGGCTCGATCCCCCGGGCCGCGCACGGGATACACGGATCGACTGCGACTCGCGTCCCCACCGCCTGGGCGCACTCGGGCCCGGCTTCGATCACCCGGCCGGCGATTTCGTGGCCGAGCACGAACGGAAACGACGCCAGCGACACGAGCGTCGGCGACGGGCCGGTGTTGTGGGCGAAGAGGTGGAGGTCGCTGCCGCAGATCCCGCCCGTGGTCACGGCGACGCGTGCCCAGGCCGGCCCGGGCAGCTCGGGCTCGGGCAGATCGATGAGCGACGCCGGGAAGGCGGGATCGGCCAGGTCGAACTGGACGGCGCGCACACCGGCAGCGTACGCGTGCTCGCGACGCGACATCCCGACGGCAGACCGACCGAACACCCCCGGCGTACAGTGCCGAGTTGTGCGCGTCCCAGACGCCGTCCTGGATGAGGTTCGCGAGCGCGGGTTTGCGCTGATCGAGGGCTTCCTCGCTCCCGACGAGCTGAAGGCGGCGCAAGCGGCACTCTGGCTGCACTTTCCGAGGCCCGAGGACTACTTCGCCCAGCCCGCGAGCTTTCCGGAGTACGCCACCAGCCAGTTCGCCGGCGTCGAGGAGTTTCCCTACCGGTCGTGGGACCTCAATCGTTTGGCCTTCCACCCCGACCTCGTCGACACCGCGGAGCGCTTCCTCGCCACGCGAGAGCTCCACCTCTACAAGGTCGAGCTGTGGGCGAAGTACGCCGGTGCCGCCAACTACGAACAGCCCCTGCACCGTGACTACGGCAGCCACAGCCTCGTCGTCCCACGGCGAGACGGTCGGTACCAACAGTTGACGACGTTCATCTTCCTCTCGGACGTCACGCTCGAGGACGGACCGACGCGGATCGTTCCCAACGACCGCGGCAAGGACGTCCCCTTCACGCCCCTGTACATCGAGTTCGGAGCCCTCGCCGACGTCGAGGTGGCCGCCACCGGTCCCGCCGGGAGTCTGCTCCTGTACCGCACCGACATCCTCCACCGAGGGTCGGATCTCGTCGGCGCCGCACGTTCTCGCTTCTCGTTGCTGGCGGACTACCAAGCGAGGGGAACGACGTGGGGCGGGAAGATGGCATGGCCGAAGCAAGCGCCCGAGCGATGGGCCAAGCTGATGCCGCAGTGCTCAGTCCGGGAACGAGATCTCTTCGGCTTCCCGAGGCCGGGCGATGCGTACTGGAACGAGCAGACGCTGTCGGACGTCGCCCTCCGCTACCCCGGGATGGACATGACGCCCTACGGGGCGACCAAGCCCTCCCAGCCGGCTCGTGGCGCGCCGGGCGGCGTCGGAACGGATGGCACGAGCGGCCCATAGGTTGCGCGTCGCGGGCTGGTCGCCTCAGCACGGGATGCTGCGCCCTGCGTCAGCAGGACGAGACCGAACGGCCGAATCGCATGCCGTGCGGAGAGCCTGGCGCCGGACTCAGGTGCCGGGGTCGACGTGTCCCTCCCGCTCGTCGCGCGCGGCCCACTCGAGCAGCGTGTCGAGCGAGTACACCGCGTCATCGATTCCCTCGTGGAGGTCGCCCAGACTGGCGAAGCGCCTCGGAACCGTCTCCATCGTGCAGTCGTGCGGCTCGACATCGTCAATCTCGTCCCAAGTGATCGGGGTCGACACCGTCGCCTCGGGGACCCCGCGCACGGAATACGCGCTGGCGATCGTGTGGTCCCGGGCGTTCTGGTTGTAGTCGACGAACAGCTTCCCGGGCTCCCGATCCTTTCGCCACCAGACAGTCGTGACGTCGTCCGGCGCTCGGCGCTCCACGGCTCGAGCGAACGCCAGTGCCGCTCGACGCACGTCCGCGAAGTCCCAACGTGGTTGGATTCTGACGTAGACATGGAGGCCTGACCCGCCCGATGTCTTTGGCCACCCGACGGCCCCGAGCTCATCGAGGACCTCGTGCGCTACGTGGGCAACGCGCCGAACGGTGTCAAAACTGCACCCGGGCATCGGATCCAGGTCGATCCTCCACTCGTCGGGTCGCTCGGTGTCTCGGCGGCGGGAGTTCCAGGGGTGGAACTCCACCGTCGACATCTGCACCGCCCAGATGACGCTGGCGAGCTGGGTCACGCAGAGCTCGTCGGCATGTCGTCCGGACGGGAAGTCAACCCGCACCGTCTCAACCCATGGCGGGGCACCGCGTGGAAGCCGCTTCTGGTGCACCTTCTCGCCGCTGACTCCCTCAGGGAAGCGATGCAACATGCACGGTCGCTCCCGCAGGGCTCGGACGATGCCGTCGCCGACGCTGAGGTAGTACCGGGCGAGGTCGAGCTTCGTTGCTCGACGCAACGGGAAGTAGACGCGGTCGGGATTCGAGATCCGGACGACGCGATCTCCGACTGGAAGATCGACCGCCGGCACTCGGCGCGTTTCGCCGGGGCTCACCCGGCGAGGCTAGGCGGGGGAGGCTGCACACTCGGAGGAAGACGAAAGGTCTGAGACCCCAGAACGGCGGCCCCGAGCCTGCTGCTCGCGAGCCACCGGTTGAGCGCTCGTTGCACGGCTATCGGAGTCCGACTCCTCGAGGCCCATCGGGCAGCGCATGCCCGGCGCAAGACTGGCGTCGCGGCGCTCGCTGCCCGCAGGACCCACAAGCGCAGCGAGGCCCGGCTCCACACACCGACGGAGCCGGCCCTCAGGCGCATGCCGGCCTCTACTGCTGGTTCTGGTTGACACGCTGCTCGCACGCCAGCCGGTACGCCTCAAGGCGGTCCACCAGCTCTCCCGGCTGGCTGAGTGCGGGCAGGTGACCAGCGTCCAGCTCGTCTGGAGTGATTCCGAGACGCTCGTCGACGACCCGCCGCAAGAACTCGGGCGGAAAGAAGCGGTCGTTCCGACACAGGATGAACCGGGTCGGGACCTCCGGCCATGCGTCGAGCGGCCACGCCTTCTCGAACGGCGTGCCGGATTGGATCCGCTCGCCCCTCGCCATGGCCTCCGACACAAGGTCGGGCGGTACATCATGAAAGAACTCCGCCATGGGGTCGATGTCGGCTGCGATCGGGCGGCCGTCGAGCTCGGCCTGGCGGCGGCGGGCTTCCGCCCACCGGGTGTGGACCCACCACTCCCCCGGTGGCTCGCCAGGCATCGGGACCATCGCGGCAACGAGAACCAGGAGGCTCACCGGCACCTGAGCACAAACGAGCGGCGCGGTGAATCCTGCGAGTGACTGCCCCACCACGATCAGGTCCGAGCGACCTCCGATCGCATCGAGAACAACCTCGACGTACTCGGCCAGGCCGGCCGAGTCGTCGTCGGACGGGAGGTCTGGTGCAACCACGTCGTGACCCCGGGCACGGAGCCGGGGAGCGACGAGGTGCCAGTACCACGAGTCGGATCCCGCGCCGTGAATCAGGACGTAGGTGGCCATCGCTCGCGCTCTCCTCGCCCGGTCAAGCGAATCTTCGAGACGTACGACGACCTCCCGAGTCGGGAATCATCGCTGCCGGCTCGCGGTCGTCTCCAATCTCCGGATCACGACCGCAAGCCGAGCCGATGCTGTATCGGCCCTGGTGGGGTGCGGGATCCCCATTCGAGACCGGCGCGTTAGCCCGTGAACCTCGGGGCCGCGACGATCGGCGCCACGGCCGGGGTCGGCGCCACGGCGGCGAAGACTGTTCCCGTCAGCTGAGCGATCGACGGCACGGTCGCGGCATCGAGGGTGACGGTGATCGCCTGCGCCCCCTGGTCGGCAATGATCGACGGGCTCTGCACCGGGACGTATCGGCCGGTCGCGGCGTCGAAGAACATCAGGCGCGGGGAGCCCGACACGCCCCGATAGTGGAAGACCACCACGAGCGTCGCCGTGGGACCGCCCCCGACGACCCGCACGTCGTAGAACCCGCCCGCGTTGACCGGATCTGACTCCGGATTGGCCCCGTAGACCGCCACGAACAACGTGGCCGGCCCAGTCGGCCGTTGCAGCGTGGCGGTGAGCCCCGGACCGGGCGACAGAACACTGGCCGTTCCCGCGCCCCCGTCCGGGACTGTCGTCGCGTCGGATCCCACGAGAACCGCCCCCTGACTGGGGGTGAGGACAACGGCCGTCGAGTGGCCGACGACGGCCCCGGACGTCAGCGTGATGCCGAAGTCGCCCTCCGCGGTGTACGTGTGGGTACCCGAGATCGAGCCGCCGGCCGCGATCGAGCCTGTGGTGACGATGCCGTCGCCCCAGTCCACGGACACCTCACCGACGGGCAGCGTCGAGGTTGCGATCACGCCCGAGAACTGGGCCCCGACCGTAGCCACGATGTTCGTGCCCGTGATGCTGTCGGTTTGTGCAGCGACGACGGTGGGGATCGCGAGGGCGAGCAGGACTCCGACTGCGATGGCCGCGGACGTCCGACCGACGCGGGAGTGGCGCCGGCGCGGCGGCGGATCGCTCACGGCTCGCGCCGCGGGGCGAGCCGGCCAACCTCGACGTGAGCCGCCGAGGAGGTCGGGAGTCGGGATCGGTTTGGGCTGTGCTCCTGGTCCGGCCGCACTGCGATCCGCCGACGCGGCCGCAGGGTCACGGATGCATGTCTTCGGGGGCGACGTCGCGGACATGCTGGGCGAAGGACCACTGGTGGCCCTCGGGGTCCTCGGCGCCATAGGTGCGGTCGCCGTAGAACTGGTCGGCGGGCTCGTTCAGGATCCGGGCGCCGCCGGCTTTGGCCGCCTGGCAGTGCTTGTCGACGTCGTCCACGTAGACGTAGACGAGCTGGGTCACGCCGCCTCGGTGCTTTGGGTTCTGGTAATCAGATCCCGGGTGGCCCATCATCACCACTCCGTCGCCCAGTTTGAGCTCGGCGTGGACGGCCTTACCGTCCGGGCCCGTCATGCGAACCTGCTCGTTGAACCCGAACGCCCCGATCAGCCAGTCGACGGCGGTGTCGAGGTCCTCGTAAAGCAAGTACGGCGTGATGCGGGGGAAGCCTTCCGGCGGGTTCTGAACCACAGCGGTCCTTCCAGTCTTGGCCCGAGCATCTCACCGGCCCGGGATCGACTGCCCCGTGACTGTTCTCGGTCCGGTCCTCGAAGACCTCAGTGCCCCCGACCTTGGAGTGGACGGTACACGGGCAGACCCCGCTGGCTGATCCCGGAGCCCGCCGCTCCCGGCCTCGTGCGGGCGGTCTTGCGGATGAAGGGCCGCGCCGGGCGACGAGGCGCGACTCACACACCGAATCGAGAGCCCCCAGCGAGTCGGTCGGAGCGACGACGGGAACGGTGTGCGGGACCGGCGTGTCAGCTGTGGGCGGGCGCCGGATCTCTGTCGAGCCACAGGTTGGCACATGCCTCGCAGACGGTCTCGGGAATGACCCCGAGCCGCATGAGCTGTGCGAACACCAGGCAGCCCAAACAGATCGCGAAGACTGACTCCAGCGTGGCCGCCACCACCAGCACGCCGAGGAGCGCGGACGTGACGATCGGGCTTCCGAGGCCGTACCAGGTGATGACGCCGGCCACAGAGATCGTGGCGCCGATGCCCTGGGCGAAGCGCTCCGGCGGACCGGGCACGTAGCGGTGCTGGAGCGGCAGTCGCGGGGTCACAAGCCGGGTGACGACGATCGCCAGCGGGCTGAGCCTGGGGCCGGTGAGGACCCGGGCGACGAACCCGAAGGCGATCACCGCGACCAGCCACAGTTGGTCGAAGACGAGAGCCGACGCGCTCATGACCACCACGCCGGCGGCCACGAGGCGAGCCGACGTCTCGTTCACGGGGTTCGGGAACCGAAATAGGGCTCGGAAGTCCATGATCACCTCAGACCTTCGCTCCCCCCAAAATATGACCAAAAAACTCGGGAATCAAGGCCGGGGGATCGAGGGCGGCGCTCAGCGGGCGCGCCAAGGAGGGAGGTGGACGGCCAGGGGCCGCACGTGTCAACCCGGGAACGTGAGCCCCGAACCGGGCCAGCCCCAGGGTCGAGCGAGGCCCATCCGGCTCGACCACGAGTGCCGGGGGACAGCACGGACGTGCCCGGACGCGCTGGCGAACCACGCGATCAGTTCGCCGGTCTGCGGTCGTCCTAGCGTGGCGAAGACCGCGGCTCAGCGGACTAGCGGGAGGAGTTCCGGGGCGCATCTGGCTCGTTCGGGTCGCCGAACCGGTTGAGGCGGCCACCGGATACGGAGGTTCGACAATTGAGCGGCGTACGGGTGCTAGTCGGAACCCGCAAGGGCCTGTTCATCCTCACGTCGGACGGCACGCGCGATCGGTGGGAGGTCGACGGCCCCTCGTTCGGGGGATGGGAGCTCTACCACGTCAAGGGGTCCCCCGCTGACCCCGATCGCCTGTACGCGTCGCAGTCCACAAGTTGGTTCGGCCAGCTGATCCAGCGGTCGAACGACGGCGGCCAGACCTGGGAGCCCGTCGGGAACGAGTTCCGCTACGACGGCGCGACCGGCACTCACCAGTGGTACGACGGCACGCCACACCCGTGGGAGTTCGCCCGCGTCTGGCACCTCGAACCGTCGCTCACCGATCCCGACACCGTGTACGCCGGCGTCGAAGACGCGGCGTTGTTCCGCTCGGTCGACGGCGGCCTGGAGTGGCGGGAACTGCCCGGGTTGCGAGGCCACGGCTCGGGCTCGGCGTGGCAGCCCGGAGCCGGTGGGATGTGCCTCCACACGATCATGCTCGACTCCAGCGACCCGAGCCGAATGTTCGTCGCGATCTCGGCTGCCGGCGTCTTTCGAACCGACGACGAAGGCAAGTCGTGGCACCCCGCGAATCGCGGCCTGCACTCCGAGGGCATCCCGGACCCGGACGCTGAGGTGGGCCACTGCGTTCACCGCATCGCCGCCCATCCCTCCCGCCCGGCCGTGCTCTTCATGCAGAAGCATTGGGACGTCATGCGCAGCGACAACGGCGGCGCGTCCTGGCATGAGGTCAGCGGCAACCTGCCGAGTGACTTCGGCTTCCCGATCGAGGTTCACGCGCACGATCCGGAGACCATCTACGTCGTTCCGATCACGAGCGACGCGGAGCACTACCCGCCGGAGGGAAAGCTTCGTGTCTACCGCAGCCGGACAGGCGGGAACGAGTGGGAGGCCCTCACCAGTGGGCTCCCGCAGCGTCACTGCTATGTCAACGTCTTGCGCGATGCGATGTCGATCGATGCTCTCGAGCCCTGCGGCGTCTACTTCGGCACGACCGGGGGGCAGGTGTATGGATCATCCGACGCTGGAGACACGTGGGAACCCATCGTCCGCGACCTACCCGCCGTGCTCTCGGTCGAGGCACAGACGTTGCGATGATTCGAGTGCTGCTCCCGGCACCTCTGCGGACGCTCGCCTGCGTTCAGGGGGAAGTGGAGCTCCACGTCGATGGCGCCGTGACCCAGCGCTCGCTCCTTGACGCGCTCGAGACCCACTACCCGGTCTTGCGGGGGACCGTTCGTGACCGCGTCACCCAGCGGCGTCGAGCCTTCGTGCGGTTCTTTGCCGGCGAGGATGATGTGTCCCACGAACTGCCCGACGCCCCGTTGCCCGAGTCGGTCGCGACGGGGATCGAACCGTTCGTGGTCATCGGAGCGATGGCCGGCGGCTAGCGATCGCGAACTCGTCCAACCCTGCCCGCTACGGCAGGACTCGGGGCAAGAAGCGTCGTTCATCGCTTGAGCAGGAGGCCGGGCGACCGCGCGTCCGTGACGAGCGAACGCCTGGCTCACACGCGTAGACCTGAGCGTTTCCGAGGCACCTCCCGTCGCCCGAGGAGGCCTGCGAACGGAACTCCGCGCTCCCCCTCTCGCCGGCGTTCGCCCTACGGTCCCGCGAGTCGGTCGGTTCGCCTCGCTCGCGCCGGCAGCGGCGCCGCCGTGCCCCCCGCGCGCCGTGACGATCGCGGCCCACTCACCCGATTGCACGGTGCCCGGAGCCAAGCGATGATCTGGATGGCCGTCGGGGACCGGGGAGCGCGGAGTATGAGTTGGTCTCGCATGCCCTTGGTGGCCGCGGCGGCGATCGCCGTGGCTGGCATGCCCGGCTGTGGAGGTCCCAGCGGCAGTGCCGAGCGGTCGAGCGCGACCTCACAATCGGTCAAGGCCACCGCTCCCCCAGCAACGATCGCGACTCCGACCCTGCCCACCTTTGCCAGCCCGAGCACGGTGCCGCTCGCCCAGCAGGCACCCGCGGGTGCTCCCTGCCCCAATGGGACCTACGTCAACTCAGCCGGAAACACCGAATGCTCCCCCTTCCCGAGCCCGAGTGGTCCGCCACCCGGGGCGACAGCCCTGTGCGGCGACGGCACGTACTCGTTTTCACGATCGCGCCCGGTTGCCTGCTCCGGACACGGTGGTGTCGTGCAGTGGCTCTGATCGGCACCCGCTGGCCGCTCACGGGCACTCCCAGCAATGACCTACGAACGAGAGAAGTCACGCCATTGGAGACCGCGCGGGCGGCGTCAGCCCGCGGACCTACGATCCGTGGCTGGGTAGGCACGGAATCGGAAGGAGACTGAAGGTGGTCGCCACGCCATCGACGATGCTGCCGCTCGGCACCCCGGCGCCCGATTTCCGGCTGCCGGACTTTGACGGTCACGAGTACGCACTGGCCGACTTCGCCAAGGCAGCAGTCCTCGTCGTCGGGTTCATCTGCAATCACTGCCCATACGTGCGCCACATCCGGTTTGCGCTCGCTCGCGTCGCGGCGGACCTCCAAGAGCGCGGGATCGCGGTGATCGGGATCAACAGCAACGATGCATTAGCCCACCCGGATGACGCACCCGACGCGATGCGAACCGAAGCCAAGGACGTCGGCTACCCCTTTCCCTACCTCGTCGACGAGTCGCAGGAGACGGCCAAGGCGTACCGGGCGGCGTGCACACCCGACTTCTTCGTCTTCGACCGTGATCGACGACTCGCCTACCGCGGCCAGTTCGATGGCAGCCGGCCGTCCAACGACGAGCCGACGACCGGCGCGGACCTCCTCGCCGCGGTCGACGCGCTCCTGGAGGGAGCCGGCGTCCCCGAACCGCAGCGTCCGAGCCTCGGCTGCAACATCAAGTGGAAGCCGGGGAACGCGCCCGACTACGCCGGCTGAGCGCCACCGCCGGGCGCCGCCTTTCAAACCGGGATATTGCCCCGGTCCAGGCACTAGCGGACCGGAGGATGCCCGCTCCTTCAACGGTGGTCCTACGATGCCGGCATGTGCCGGAACATCACAGAGCTGCGCGGCCTCGAGCCGCCGGTGACACGAGAAGAGATCGAGGCCGCCGCGAGCCAGTACGTGCGCAAGGTCACCGGGCTCGTAAGGCCCCGCCCCGAGCTCTCGAAGCTCTTGGACGAGGCCGCGCTCGAGGTGGCGGAGATCACCGAGCGGTTGTTGGCGAGCGTCCCTGCCCGCCGGCAGCCGCCGAAGACCGTCCCGCCGCTGCGACGTCCCGAGGTGCGGAAGCGGATGGGTCTCAGCCCGCTCGCCTCCTGAGCCGACGCCCGCGTCGGAACGCCTGCGACCGAGCGGATCCTCAGCAGCGGTGCAGAAGGCGGGCGCAGCTGACGGGGTCGGAAGCGTGGGTGTTACCGCGTGACCCGCATCTGAGCGGCAAGCGGCCCCAAATCCTAAGCCCGAGACGACGCACTCCAGATCACGCGCACGGCGGGGCGAGTGGCTGCGTCGGGTTCGGGACCTTCAGAACCAGGGAGCCTGCGTCGGCTTCGTCCAAGACGGGAAAACGAGACGACGCGGGTAATGTCCGTTGACATCGTCGGGCGTCGGCCCGAACCCAGGTGACTTGCGGGGGTGACGTGATGGGCACCGTGCGGGCGCTGGGCCGGTCTCCGGTCCTGAGAATCGTGTTGGCTGCGAGCGCGTTGATTCTCGTCGCTGGCTGCGTGCCCTACGTGGGCCTCGGTGACTCCTACACCGCGGGGCCGGTGATCCCAGTCCAGCAAACGAACCCCACCGGATGCTTGCGGTCGGATCACAACTACCCTCACCTCGTCGCGCTTTCTTTGAGTGGCTCGGTCCTCAACGACGTGAGCTGCAGCGGTGCGACGACAGACAACATGACGCAGAGCCAGAGCGTGCAGGGCGGCTCGAACCCGCCGCAGTTCAACGCTCTGGGTCCGAGTATCCAGGCAGTCAGCCTGACGATTGGCGGGAACGACATCGGTTTCGTGAGCATCGCCGAGAACTGCTCGAGCCCAGTCAACTCGGGAACGCCGTGTCAGAACAAGTACGTGATCAACGGCGACGACACGATCGCAGACCGTATCTTCGCGACAGCCCCGAAGGTGGGGGCGGTCCTCCAAGGGATCCATGACCGGTCGCCGAAGGCAAAGGTGTTCGTGCTCGGCTACCTCGACATCCTTCCGGACAGTGGCGTCGGCTGTTACCCCCAGATGCCGATCACCGACGGTGACGTTCCATATATGCGGGACAAGGAAAAGCAGCTCAACGCCATGCTGGCGTTCATGACCGCTGCGAACAACGACATCTACGTCGACACCTACGCGCAGAGCATCGGCCGCGACGCCTGCCAGCTGCCAACAGTCCGGTGGGTCGAGCCGGTCGTCCCCGTGAACCCGGCTGCGCCGATCCACCCCAACGGAGCCGGCATGCAGGCCAGCGCCAGCATGCTCGTCGCTGCCATGCACCAGAACGGCTTCTAGCCACGACGCCGCCCGAGCAGTCATCGGTCTCACCGACATAGAAGGGCGGCACTGTGGTGGTTCGGGAACTGTCCAATCTCGCGGTCAAGGTGCGCGACCTCGACGCGGCGCTGGGGTTCTACCAATCAGCGGGTTTTGTAGCCACCGAGCCCATCGAATGGGAGGGAAGCAAGCGCGCCGACGTCTTCCTGGGGCCAGTCCAGCTGACATTGTTCACGAGGGCGATCTACGAAGACGCCTGCGCGCTCCCCGACGACTGCTTCCTCCACCCGGCCCTGCTCTGCGACGATCTCGATGCCCAGCTCCGCGGCCACACCGTGCTGTGGGGCCCTGAGGTCGTTGAAGGACCATTCGGGGTTCGGCGCATCGCCTTTGTCGAGGCGCCGGGAGGCATCAGACTGGAGTTCATGGAGCAGCTTGCAGGGTCCGAGCCCGCCCAATGAGAGTCACTCGGATCCTCCACGTATCAGTGAACGTCGCCGGCTGCCTTGCGCCGACGAGCGACTTCTACTCCAGGCTCTTTGAGATGGACACGGCTCCGCGGCCGACGATCCCAGGTGTCGATGGCCACTGGTTCACGATCGGAGACGCTCAGTTGCACCTCGTCGACGCGCCACACCGAGGTCCGCAGCACATCGACCCGACCGGTCCCCATGTGTGCTTTGCGGTCGCTGACCTCGATGAAGCCATTCGTGAGCTTGAGGCAGCATCCGTGCCGTACGAGCAGGCGAGACAGGGCGAGATCGTCCAGATCTGGGTCGCCGATCCCTCGGGCTTCACCATCGAGCTTCAGGAGGACCGCCAGCTCTGAACGAACACCGACGGCCGGGACCATCAGATGGCTGAGGCTCCCTGGTCAGGCGACGCGTGCTCGCTTGTCGAGGCGTTCCGCGCGGGTGAGCGCTCACCCGTGGAGGAGCTCGACGCCAGCCTGGCAGCCATCAACGCCAGCGAACTGAACGCTTTCGGCTTCCTCGATGTCGAGCGGGCCCGAGCGGCGGCCGCACGCGCAGACGTCTCGAAGCCGTTCGGTGGCGTTCCCGCTGGGATCAAGGAGCTCGAGCCGCTCCGGGGCTGGCCGCACACCGAGGCGTCGCTCGTGTTTCGCGACCGTGTCGCGACGTATACGACGGCTCACGTTGAACGCCTCCTCACTGATGGCGGAGCCGTCCCCGTCGGCCAGACCACCGCGAGCGAGTTCGGAGGGCTCAACGTCAGCGTCAACAAGCTCGACGGTGTGACCCACAACCCCTGGCGGCACGGCCGTACCGCGGGTGGTTCATCGGGGGGCTCTGCGGCCGCGGTGGTCGGTGGCCTCGTCACGCTCGCGACGGGCGGCGACGGCGGCGGATCGATCCGCATCCCCGCCGGCTATACCGGCCTCCTCGGGATGAAGGGCACGTTCGGGCGCATCCCTCGGAGCCCTCGGGCGTACTCACGGCCCAACACGGTCGTGTTGGGCAACCTCGCCCGCTCTGTCCGTGACGCTGCCCGCTACTACGACGCCTGCAGCGGCTATCACTCCGCCGACCCATCCAGTCTTCCGAAGCATCCTGGATACGAGGCCGTGCTCGGCACCCACGAGCTCACCCGGCGGCGCGTCGCGATCGTTCCCGGGCTCGGCGGCGTGTCGCTCGACCCAGGGGTCGAGGAGCACCTCCGGACCGAGGCGGCAGCGCTGATCGAGGCAACGGGCATGGTGGAAGTCGACCTCCGCGTCGAGCTGCCGAACGTGGCCCCCCACTGGATGATGGGAAACCTGGCCACTCTCCTGGCCGATCTCGGCAACCGCTGGCCGGGATCCGCATCCGAGATGACACGAGACGTCGCGCTCGGGCTGTACATGGCGCAGTCCCTCTACAACCTGCAGACGGCCGCGGTCGCGGAGTCCCTTCGCATCCAGCTCAACGAAGCCATGGCGGCGGTGTTCGACCAGGTCGACTTCGTGATCGCCGCCACCAACCCCGGCGTCGCCTTCGCCGCAGAGGCGGAGCACAGCGGTCGAGAGGCGAGCTTCATCGATTGGGCCAAGTCGAGCACCCCGGCCCTCTATGCGTTCCGCGGCCTCCTTCTCGCGACTCGCCTCGCAAGCGTGGCCGCGCCCAGGCTCCCGAGTCTCCTGATCGACCACGCCGCTCGCCGGTTTCCCGAGCTTGTGAACATGGGCGGCCTCACGATCGTCTCGAACATCTACGGCAACCCGGCGATCTCGATTCCCGCCGGTACCGTCGACGGCCTTCCCATCGGGATGCAAGTCCTGGCGCGGCACCACGCCGACGAGCTGCTCTTTGACGTCGCCCTCGCAGTCGAGCGGACCCGACCCTGGCCGATGATCGCCCCGGGGCCCGCGCTGGCCGACGCCTGACGCATCAACACGGGGCCGGCACTCTGAGCCGCATTGCCGCTCCGCGCGCTCCTTCATAGGATCCGGGGCTCGGAACGCAGCTTCCACAGGGCGGGGGATGCGAAGGGGGGCGGAGGATGCGTCGATGGTCTCGGATCGCGCTCGCTTCGGCGGTCGTGGTCGCCGCGAGCGCGCTGGCGGCCGTGCCGAGCGGCGCGAGCTGGGACCGGGTTTCTAGCGCGCCGGCCGGAGCCGGACACAGGCCCGGATCGCCCACCGCGGCGGGCTGCGATCCGCTCGATCCGTCGCTCTGCCTGCTGCCCTTCCCCGACAACTACTTCACCGTGGCCGACCCGAGCTCGCCGACCGGTCTGCGACTCCACTTCACCACCGACCAGCTTCCGTCGAACGTCTCGGGCGTACCAATCGACCCGACGGACTGGAACCGCAGCGACGGCTTCAGCCCCGGTTCGCTCATCATGACGCTCGTGCCCGGGATCGATCTGCAGCGGAGCGGCCTCGCGCCGATCACCGACATCGGCCGGTCGCTGGCGCCGAGTGCTCCCGCCGTGCTGCTCGATACCGTCACACGCCAGCGAGTGCCGTACTGGGCCGAGCTCGACACCTGGAACAACAATCCGGCGACACGAGCGCTCGTAATCCGCCCGGCTCGTGACTTCACCGAGGGCCATCGGATCGTCGTGGCCCTGCGCAACCTCCGGGATTCGTCCGGCGAAACCATCCCGGCGTCGGACGCATTCACGGCCCTGCGTGATCACGAGCCGCGCCAGGAAGCCGAAGGGGTTCGCTCGCGCCGACCGTCGATGGAACACATCTTCGCTGACCTCGCGCGTTCTGGTGTCGAACGGCAGGATCTCTATCTTGCGTGGGACTTCACCATTGCGAGCGAGCAGGGGCTCGCGGGC
>DASZJD010000127.1 GCA_035948415.1 Acidimicrobiia bacterium
GGCACCGGGGATCGGCTCGGTCGGCTCGCCGCCCCAGCGTTCTGCCATCGCGCGGTGATGCTACGACGGCCGCGATCGGCTCCCGGCGGTGTGGACTCGGCCTCGGCCGGGCCCGCCGGTGACTCCGACGCCGTGGCGTCGTCGTATCAGGGTGCGGCGAGGGGACACCGAGGCCATGGTGGTGCTGGTCCGTCGAGGCACCGAGCTGGCCCGCTGGCCGCTGTCAGGGTGGGACGATGACGGGCTCGCCGCCGTGGACCGGCTGGCGCGGCTGCAGCTCGCGGCCCGACGGTTGGGGTGGTCGATCGAGCTGCGGGGCGCCGGTGCGGAGCTGTTGGAGCTGCTCGACCTGGCGGGCCTTGCGGAGGTCGTCCCGGAGGGCTGCGGGCTAGGGGTCGAGCCGGGCGGGGAGGCCGAAGGACGCGAACAGGTCCGGGTCGACGAAGTTGTGATGCCCGACGATCCGGTCGCCTGAGACCTCGATGACCTGGATCGCGAACGGCTGGTGGCCACCGTGCCCGTCGGACCGGTAGGAGCCGAAGGCGGCGCAGCCGTTGGCCGAGGTCGCGACGAGCCGGGAGCCCTGGCAGCCGCTGCCCGGGCCGAGGAACCAGCGGCCCATCTCGGCCGCGCCGCGCAGCCAGAAGTCGTACGGCGGCATCGACATGACGGCGTCCTCGTGGAGGAGCGACACCAGCGCGGCGATGTCGTAGCGCTCGAAGGCGTCCACGTAGCGGACGAGGAGGGCCTGCTGGTCGGGGTCCGCCGGGGCTTGCGGCGCGGCGTCGAGATCGAGCGCGGCCAGGGTCGCACGAGCCCGCTGGAGCGCGCTGTTGACCGACGCCACGGTGGTGTCGAGGAGCTCGGCCACTTCGACCGAGTGCCATCGCAGCACCTCGCGCAGGATCAGGACCGCTCGTTGCCGGGCCGGGAGGTGCTGGAGGGCGGTGATGAATGCCAACCGGACGCCCTCTCGCGACGTCGCCACCTCGGCGGGGTCGGCGACGTCGGACCCGAGCCGGGCGTCCAGGATCGGCGTCACCCAGGCGTGGGCCGGGAGGGTCGCGCCGCGGAACGAGTCCACGGTCGAGGCCGGGCCCAGGTCCATCGGCTGGGCCCGGCGCTGGCGGCCCCGGAGCATGTCGAGGCACACGTTCGTAGCGATCCGGTAGAGCCACGACCGCACGGTCGACCGGCCCTCGAAGCTGTCGATGCCGCGCCAGGCCCGCACCATCGTCTCCTGCACGGCGTCATCGGCCTCGAAGGCGGAGCCGAGCATCCGGTAGCAGTAGCCGGTCAGCGCTCGTCGGTGCGGCTCGAAGTCGTCGGCCCGGACCTCGGTGCTGTGGACGGCCTCGGAGTGGACGCGCACAGGACCGGATCCTACGGCGGTCCTCATCGACTGCCTGCATCTGAGGATGCGCCCAGGCGGTCGGTCCGGACGCACTCGGTGTCGACGTCGGGTGTCGGCACGATCGCTCTCCTCCGTGGTCGGGCCGCCGGGCCCGTGGCGCTCCCGACGTACGACGCCGCCGGGGCCGAGGACTCATCGCGCCGTTGGCCCATTTGGGGGCGATGGGGAGCACGGTGTCGGCCGCGACGACCCGGGCGGGTCGTACCGTCGGGACCCCGGGGGCCGGGCGTCGAGCGCCGGGCCTAGAAGGCGGCGAGGTACGGCCCGGACGGCTTGAAGGCGATGTGGACGAGGGCGACCGGCCGCTCGGTGTCGGTCCGGTAGCGGACGGCCCACGGCCCGTAGACCATCCAGAGACCTCGGGCGTCGCTGAACAGCGACGATTCTCCCGGCCCGGCTCCCTGGGCGTTCGAGCCGAGGAAGGGACCCGGCGAGGGCTTCGAGCACGGCCCGGCCGGTCCGGCGCACTCGGCCACGCCGATGGCGTACGCGGGCTGGTTGAACCAGTTGCCGGAGTAGAAGAGCCAGTAGCGGTGGTTCGCCAGGACCATCTGGGGGGCCTCGACGATCCGTCCTTCCCAGGGCTGATCGGCGGCCAGGATCATCGTCGCGTTGCCCACGAGGTGGAGCCCGTCGCGGCTCAGGCGTTGGGCGTAGAGGCCCGTGTGGCTGGTGCCGCCGACGTCGGCGTTGTCGTCGGACTTCCAGTGCAGCCAGAGGGATCCGTTCGTGTCGACGAAGCTTCGGGGGTCGATCGAGCCCAGGTGGTCGGTCTGGCAGACGAGCATCTGCTGGCTCGGCGTGAACGGCCCGGCGGGCGTGGCCGCGGTCGCGGTGCCGATGCACTGCGTGGCCGGGGTGCGATCCTTGACGCGCGCGGTGAAGTACATGACGTACCGGTTGCCGATGAGCCGGACGTCGGGTGCCCACGTGAAGCCCCAGCTCGCCCAGGTGGGCAGCGTCGGCAGCGCCTCGGTTGCCGCGCTCCAGTGCTGGAGGTCCGTGGACACGCGGAGCGGAAGCTCGGGCGACGGATGTCGGAAGTCGAGCGAGTAGTTGGCCGTCTCGCTGGAGTAGAGGTAGTACACGCCCCCGACGACCAGGACGAACGGGTTGGGCAGGTCCCAGAACGGGGTGACGATCTTGGCCGGTGTCGCCGGGTCGGCGGCCGGCGGGAGGCCCGGGGTCGGGGAGGCCGGGAGACCTGGGGTCGGGGCGGCCGGGGGAGTGGCGACCGCGCCGCCGCTTCGGACGTGTGGCGCCGCCCCGGCGCTCGGCGAGTGCCGGTTGGGGAGGACCGCGACGGCGGACAGGATGACCGCGCCCACGAGCATGATCGTCAGGTTCGTCACCGCGCCCGCGCCACGATGGCTTGGACGGGCGGGCTCCGGCGCCCGAGTCGGGCTCTGGGTCGGGTGCGCCGGATGCGTCGAGCCCCGGTATCTGGGACCCCGCGTGGTCTCGGGCCGCAGACGCGGCCGGGTCCGGGGCGCCCAGGTCATATCGGGCTCACTGCGGCACCGCCGTGCGCGCGCGACCGCCGAGGGGCGCGAGAGACTCGGTTTCCCGGCGCGTTCCGGCGATGGTCAGACCCGCGCGACCGCAATGCAGCCCCCAAGAGCCAGCCCATTCGGTGCGCCCGCATGGTAGCGAGGCGCCCAAAGCGCCTCCAAGCGGGGCCACGAACAGGCTCCTGCGGGCCCGCACACGCAGTCCCCGCCTGGTGGCGCACGTGGTCGGGCGTCCGGCCGCCCGCCGCCTGCCCGCGCCGCGGACGGACGATCTACGAGCGCGGCGGGCCCGCGGTGACGATCTGACGCACCTCGGCCAGCGGCTGGTCGGGGGCGAAGGACTGGGCGAACCAGGTCGCGCCCGCGGCCGCGAGCTCGCCCACCTGGTCGCGTCGGCCCGGCACGCACACGTCGAGTGGCTCGTCACGCACTCGGTGCCGCTCGACCTCGACGCGCAGGGCCCGCACGTCCGCCGGCGTGACGGGTCCGTCGGGGCGAAACGGCATGACGCCGTCGCAGCGGGCGACACGCCGCGCCGGTCCGGCGCGGAGGGGCCAGAGCGCCGCCGACCACAGCGGGATGCGCGGAGCCTGCAGCGGCCGGGGCAAGAACCGAACGTCGTCGACCGACAGCCGCGTCCCGCGGTACGTCACGGGGTCGCCCGACCAGAGCCGAGTCAGGATCTCGAGACCGTCGTCGAGCAGCGCCGCGCGCGTGGTGTCGTCACCGGCCTCGCCCCCGAAGGCCTCGAACTCGCGCCACACGTCGACGCCGAGCCCGACGCCGAGGACCAGGCGACCCCCGCTGAGGTGATCGAGCGTGACCGCCTCCCGAGCGACCTTCCACGGCCGCCGCCGGGGAAGGGGCGTGACGAGCGGGCCCAGCCTGATGCGCGTCGTCGTGACGGCCACGGCCGCGAGCGTGATCCAGGGATCGACGAACGGGACGTCGACGCCGTGGAGCAGGTGGTCCCAGAGGAAGAAGCCGTCCCAGCCGGCCTGCTCCGCGTCTCGGGCCAACGCCACCACCTGCGAGACGTCGCCGAAGGTCCCGAACGGCGGGAGGTGGAGCGCGTATCGCACGCCGGGGACAGTAAGCCAGGTCCGGCAGCACGGTCGTGGCGTGAGCCCGTGTCACGTCCGCGAACGGGCGCCCGCTCGTGTTCCGTCCGGTGCGGGGGTGCCCGCCGCGCCGATCGGGCGCGGCCCGAGGAACGAGACCCGACGCGCTCCGGCGTGACCGCCACGATCGCGAGCTCCCCTGCGCGCACCCGGGCGCCTGAGTAGGTTCGTATCCGATGAAGGCCGCCGTGTACCACCAGACCGGCCCGCCCGACGTCCTCGTCTACGAGGACGTCGAGGATCCGACGTGCGGTCCCGGTGACGTGCTCGTCGAGGTCCAGGCGGTCAGCATCGAGGGCGGCGACACGCTGAACCGAGCCGGTGGCGAGATGGCCACGCGCCCGCACGTCGTCGGGTACCAGTGCGCGGGCACGATCCGCGCGGTCGGGGCCCAGGTCGAGGACCGCAAGGTCGGCCAGCGGGTCGTGTGCACGATGCTGTGGGGCTCGCACGCCGAGCTCGTCGCCGTCCCCGAGATCCTCACGTGGCTCGTGCCCGACGACCTCGACATCGCCGACGCCGCCTGCGTGCCGGTCGCGTTCGGGACCGCCGACGACTGCCTCTTCGAGTTCGGCGGGCTCCGGGCGGGAGAGACCGTGCTCGTCCAAGCCGGCGCCAGCGGCGTCGGGCTCGCGGCGATCCAGCTGGCCAAGCAGGCGGGCGCGACGGTGCTCGCGACCGCGTCGAGCGACGAGCGACTGGAACGGCTGCGCGAGTTCGGCCTCGATCACGGGATCAACTACCGCGCCGTCGACTTCGCGGACGCCGCGCGTGCCCTGACCGACGGCCGCGGGGTCGACCTCGTCGTCGACTCGGTGGGCTCCACCCTGTCCGGCAGCATCCGCGCGCTGGCCTACCGGGGCCGCTGCACGCTGGTGGGTCAGGCCGGTCGCGATCCGCAGCCGTTCGACGCCTCCATGCTGATGATGGGGAACCAGACCCTCATCGGCGTGTTCTTCGGCGCCGAGGTGACGACCGACCGCGTCCAGGCGATGGTCGCCCGGCATCTCCAAGCCATCGCCGACGGCCGGCTCCGGGTCGTGGTCGACCGCAGGTACCCGCTCGCCGAGGCCGCCGCTGCGCACGCCTTCGTCGAGAGCCGCCATGCCGTCGGCCGGGTCGTCCTGGTCCCGTAGCGGACCGCCCCCGTCGGCGGCGGCGCGACCCACGCCCCCCCGGTCCGGAGCGACGACCCGCTCGGGTCGCGGCTCCTCGGGCGTCGCGAGACCCGGTCGACGAGGTCGGCGCCGGTCGCCGGACCGAGACCGTCGTCCCGTGCCCGACGCGGTCCGATTTCGGTCGACCGTCACCGATCGGCCACTCTCAGCGGCAGCGCTTGGACCGTGCCGCCGGTGCCGAGTCCGAGGGAGTCCGAATGGCGAACTTCTGTGCGAACTGCGGCGCCGGGCTCGGCGCCTCGACGTCCTCGTGCCCGCAGTGCGGCGCGCCGGCCTCGGATGGCGCCGCCGTGCTCGACGCCCGTGAGCTGGCGGACGCCACGAGCGAGCACCCGCTCGACCCCGGACCGGCGGCGGGCCCCCCCACCGAGGACCCGACGCCGCCCGGTGGGGTGGTGGCCGACGGAGGGCCCAGGCCGCCGCTGCGCCCGGATCCCGCCGCCAGCGCGCCGTCCGCCGACGACCCCGACCGGACCCTCCCCGGTCGCAGCCGCCGCGTCGACCTCGAGGCCTGGTGGTCCGCGCCCCGGCATCGCACGTTCGTCGCCGTCGCCGCGTGCGGGCTGCTCCTCGGCGTTGCCGTCGGCCTGGCCTTCGCGGCGGGCGGACGGCCGTCGGAGACGACCGGCCCCAAGGCTGCGGCCCCGCCGAGGTCGCGGCCGCGGCCGGCTCGGGCCGCGCCGCCGGCCGGCGTCCAGCAGCGCGAACGCACCTACGTCGCCCGGCTCGAGGCGGTCCTGCAGGAGTCGGCGGCGGGCCGGAACCAGCTCGTGGCCGCGCTCCGCAGCGCCCAGGGGGCGTGCGCGATCACGCCGCTCGCCGCGTCCCAGCAGATCCACGCCGTGGTCGGCAACCGTGTGGCGATCCTCAACGAGCTCGCCGCCCTGCCGCCCGCCCCGAACGCCGAGGCCCAGCAGCTCGAGCAGCGGCTGCAGGCGGCGGTGCGCGCGTCGGCGCAGGCCGACGCCGAGTACGAGGCGTGGATGCGGGACCTGGGCCAGTCGGGGGTCGACCCCTGCGCGGACGCCGGCGTGTCGACGAGCCAGAGCTTCCGGGACGCGGCGCGGGCCGCCGACGCGAACGCGACGGCGCTGAAGACCCAGTTCGTGACGTCGTTCGACGCGGTCGCGGCCCGCTACGGGCTGCCGACGTGGACCGAAGCCGGCTTCTAGCTCGAAGCCCCGCCCGCCCGGGCTCGACCGGGCCCAGTCCCGAGTGGAGGGTCAGCCGGCGGCGGCCACGCGGTCGAGCTCGTCGAGGTGGCGCTGCTGCTCCGACGGCTCGAGGAACGAGGCCACGAAGGAGTTGCGGGCCACCGCGATCATCTGGTCGCGGCCGAGGGCGAGGGCTGCGGCGGTGGCGGCGTAGTTGTCGCCGATGTACCCGCCGAAGTAGGCGGGGTCGTCCGAGTTGATCGTCGCGCACAGGCCCCGATCGAGCATCCGCCCGACGTTGTGGTGGCGCAGGTCGGGGAAGACCCGAAGCCGGACGTTCGACAGGGGACAGACCGTCAGCGGCACCTGGTCGGCGACGAGGCGGTCCACGAGGGCGTCGTCCTCCAGGCAGCGGACCCCGTGGTCGACGCGCTGCACCTGGAGCACGTCGAGCGCCTCCACGATGTACTCGGGCGGGCCCTCCTCGCCGGCGTGGGCGACGGCGGCGAGCCCCTCGGCCCGGGCCCGAGCGAAGACCTCGGCGAACTTGGCCGGCGGGTTGCCCCGCTCGGAGGAGTCGAGCCCGACGACGCTGATCACGTCCCGGTGCGGCATCGCGAGGTCGAGGGTCGCCATGGCCGCCTCGGCGCTGAGGTGCCGGAGGAAGCAGAGGATGAGCCGCCACGTGATTCCGAGCTCTCGCTCGCCGTCGGCGAGGGCGGCGCTGATGCCACCGACGACGACCTCGAACGGGACGCCGCGGTCGGTGTGGGTCTGCGGATCGAAGAAGACCTCGGCGTGGCGGACGCCCTGCTCGTGCGCGCGCGCCAGGTAGGCGCGCGTGAGCTCGTAGAAGTCGCGCTCGGCGACGAGCACTCGGCAGCCGGCGTAGTAGATGTCGAGGAACGACTGCAGGTCCTCGAACACGTAGGCGGCGCGGACGGCCTCGACATCGGGGTACGGCAGCGCGACGTGGTTCCGCCCCGCCAGCTCGAACAGCATCTCCGGCTCGAGCGTGCCCTCGAGGTGCAGGTGCAGCTCGGCCTTCGGGAGCGGGCTGAGCGTGGCTTCCATCGACACCCTCCTCGCGGCCGCCGGCGGTTGGGCGCAGCGAGCCCGCCACTGTACGCAGCACCGCGGGCGCGAGCCCCGAGCCGCGGCGGCGATCGGCGCGGGGTCGTGCCGGCCGACGTGGCGATGCGACACTGGCCCGCCGAGACCAGGTCGAGGAGCCGATGTTCGAGCGTCGCCGGGAGCGGAAGGCCGCGGCCCGGTACCAGGATGCGCTCGCCCGCTGGCAGCGCGAGCGGGACGAGCAGACCGCCGCGGTGACGCTCGCGCAGACCTACGCCGGCGAGCCGACCACCGAGCTCGTCCTGCACGCCGGGGAGGCGGTCTTCGCCAAGGTCACGAACGTCGGCCTGGTCGAGCCGCGCAAGGGTCCAGGTCAGTGGCAGGGCCGCTCCTCCGGCGTGTCGATCCCGATCGGATCGCTCGGCGGCCGGACGGTCCGCTACCGGATCGGCGCCAGCCGGGGCCACTACGTGCAGGGCGCCCCGCATCCGACCGCCATCGACACCGGCACGCTCTTCATCACCAACCAGCGGCTCGTGTTCGAAGGGCATTCCCAGACCCGGGAGTGCCCGTTCACGAAGCTCCTCGGCTACGAGCACGGCGACGACGGCACCACGACCGTGTCGGTGTCCAACCGCCAGCGTCCGGTGACGGTCCACTACGGCGCCAACCTGAACGGCTGGGTCCGGCTCCGGCTCGACCTCGCGCTCGCCCACTTCCACGGCGACGTCCCCGCGCTGGTGGAGCGGCTCCAGCAGGGCCTGGCGGCCGTCGACGCCGAGAAGCCGAGCCCGCCCCCGGGCCCGCCCGCCTCGTGAGCCGCCCGGGCCGCTTCAGCGAGGTGTGACCAGCGCGAACAGGTGCTCGCCGTGCCCCATCGGGTCGGGGACCAGCCGGTCGACGAGGACGTCGAAGCCGGCCTCCCGCAGCAGCGCGAGGTTCGTCGCGGCGTCGAAGTGGCTCCAGTACATGGGCGCGCCGAGCCAGCTGTCGGGATCGTGGTCCTCGGCGAGGTCGCGCGCGCCGAGGCAGAGCAGGGCGGCGCCGCCCGGTCGGAGGACGCGCCGCACCTCCCGGAACACCCCGGGATGCTCCGAGCGCGGGACGTGGATCACGGCGTAGAAGGACGCCAGCCCGTCGAAGCTGGCGGCGGGGAACGGCAACGCGGCGAGGTCGCCCTGGGCGACGGTGACGTGCGGGACGAGGTCGCGGGCGAGCGCGAGCTGCTCGGCGGCGACGTCGAGGCCCACCACCTCGAAGCCGTGGTCCCGGAGCCGCGCCGTGACCGGCACCCCGGCGCCGCACCCGCCGTCGAGGACCCGGCCGCCCGGCCGGACCCGGGCCGCGAGCTCCGCCAGCAGCGTCACGTCGGCGCCGTGGAGGGGACGGGCGGCGAGGTAGGCGGCCGCGATCCGCCCGTAGCTGGCCCGGACCACATCACGCGGATCCCCCACGGGCGCCAGTCTCCCGAAAGGCCCGGCGGCGCGGGGCGCGAATTGTCCACGATGGGGCGCTCGACCACCGAGCGGCCGGACGTCGACGGGAGGACCACCGGGTGCCAGAGCTCGCGGTTCGGGCAGGGACGGCGACCGACCTGCCGGCGATCAACGACATCTACAACCACTACGTGCTGCACACCGCCATCACCTTCGAGGTGGAGCCGGTGACGATGACGGCGCGGCGGCGGTGGTTCGAGCAGTACGCCCCACACGGCCGGCACCGCCTCCTCGTCGCCGCCGACGGCGACCACCCGCTCGGGTACGCGACGAGCAGCCGCTACCAGCCCCGGGCGGCCTACGAGACCTCCGTCGAGGTGAGCGTGTACGTGGACCCGGACGCGGTGGGGCGTGGGCTCGGGACGATGCTCTACGCCGCGCTCCTCGCGGCCCTCGAGCCCGAGGACGTCCACCGGGCCTACGGAGGCATCGCCCTGCCCAACGCCGCCTCCGTCGCGCTCCACGAGTGCTTCGGCTTCCGGCGGGTCGGCTACTTCACCGAGCAGGGCCGGAAGTTCGGCCGGTACTGGGACGTGGCCGTGTACGAGCGGAGCCTGTAGCCGGCTGCGCCGATGCTCGCTACCCCTCGACGTCGGCGGCGGTCGCGGCCCGAGGGAGCCGTCTCGGGCTCGGGGTGCCGGTGAGCGTCGTCACCGGGTGCACCGGCAGCAGCGCCGGCGACCGTGGGGTTTGGTTGAAGTTGAACTCGCTCGCCAGGTCGCCGAGGACCTTCACGTTCTCGCGCACGGTCGGGCGGGGATCGGGCCGGCCGTCGGTGGCCGGGCTCAGCCGCTGCCCGCCGAGGAAGTCGTCCTCGATGAACTTCACGTAGGCGTCGAACGAGAGCGTCTGGTGGTCGACGTAGCCCCGCTTGGCGTAAGGGCTGATCACGAGGCCCGGCACCCGGAGGCCGTAGCCGTTGACGTCGACGGTCGGCGGCACGACGTGGTCGTAGAAGCCCCCCCAGTCGTCCCAGGCGACGAAGATCGCGGTCGAGTTCCAGTCCGGTCCGTGCATCACCGCGTTGACGAGGCTCGTGACGTACGACTGGCCGTAGCTGACCGGCGCGGGCGGGTGCTCGCTGACCGCGCCGGAGGGCACGACCCACGAGACCGCCGGCAGCTGGCCGCGCGCCGCCGAGCTGTAGAAGTTGGCGACCGACTGGATGTTGCCGAGCTGACCGTCGTTGCGGACGGTGTCGAAGAACGGCAGCGGGTTCCAGATGCCGGGGGTCTTGGCGCTCTGGCGGATGGCCCCGCAGGACAGGGCGGCGTCGTTCCGGCAGTCGGGCTCCGTGCCCGCGACCACGTAGTAGCCCCAGGAGACGCTGTGCTTGTGGAGCAGGTAGGTGAGGTCGGTCCAGGCGTAGATCGGCGGCGGACGGGTGCCGCCCTGGAAGTCGGCGGGGAGGCCGGGGGCCTGGAGGGCGTTCTGGCAGCTCGACGGCTGGTTGTGCTGGGTGCAGAACGCCGACCACTCGGAGACCTGGAACAGGTGCTCCGGCAGGCTCCACGAGGCGTTTGGCTCGAACATGTGGTCCTGCAGCACGTAGTTGTTGGCGTAGGCCCAGTAGTTCGGGATGTCGCTCTGGGTGTGGTAGCCCATGACGTCCGGCGTCGCCGAGTTCGTGCACGCCGGGTTCGTGGTGTTCCGGCACCCGCGCCGGCCCTGGCCGGCCTGGTTGACGAACCCGTCCATGCGCCCGCCGTTGATGTCGGCGGTGGCGTTGACCTGCCCGTGCGGGCCGCCGCCGTTCACGTCGGCGTGGTCGGCGAACGGCCGCATGCACTGGCCGGTCCGGGCGTCGGGCACGCACACGCTCGGCGTGCCGCCCTGGGTCGGCAGCCCGTCGGCGCCCGGATAGGTGCCGAAGTAGCTGTCGAACGAGCGGTTCTCCTGCATGATCACCACGACGTGGCGGATCTTGTGGATCCCCGACGCGGCCTGCGACCCCGTCGTGGCCTGCGCGCTCCCGCCGCCCGAGCAGGCGGCGACGCCCAGGGTGGCGGCGGCGAGCGTCGCCACCCCGAGCCTGGCTCCGCGGAATTGTCGTGGCACCCCGGTGCTCCTCGTCCGTGCCGTCGACGGGGACACTGTGCCCTCGACGCGTCCGGACGACGCGGATCCTGTTAGGCCTCGGTTAGGCCGGCTCCGGCCGACTGGGGGCGGCCGAGGGGTCGGGACGCAGTCACGTCTTCCGGCGGCAACCCGCGGACGCGGCCTTCGTCACCGCGTACAGCGAGACGTGGTCCACGGTCGTCAGGCGGCGAAGCCCGGGACCGCGGAGGGCGCGGGCGCTGATCAACCCGGTGGCGCGGCCGCGGTCGACGGCGAGCCGCGCCGCCGCGCAGGCCGCGTCGGCCGGCGTCACGGCGCGCATCCCGGCCGCCTGGCGGTCATCGTGGACGAAGAAGGGCGTCCAGGCCCGCCGCGCCGCCGAGTAGGTGCTGCGGTCGAGGTAGGCGCCGACGCCGGTGGCGACGAAGTCCTCGTCGGAGACGAGGGCGCCCGAGAGCTGGTGGGCTCGCGCCGCCTCGGCGAGGGCGCGATCGGGTGAGAAGGGATGGATCGTCGCGCTCGGGTACACCGCCAGCGTCGCGACGACCTGCGCCGTCACGACCGCACCGAGGGCGACCGATGCCCACGCCCCGGCGCGGCGCGGCCGGGTCCACCCCAGCGGCGTCCCGGCCGGCTCGAGCCCGCCGCCCGGCGCCCGGGCGAGCCAGGCCACGGCCAGGAAGAGCACGAACACGGTGCCGGCGTACCGGGCCTGGTCCGGGAGCACCACCACCGCGAAGAAGAGCTCGCAGCCGATCACGCCGAGGCACCACAGCCGCCGGGCCAGCGGCGAGCGCAGCCCGACCAGCACCACGACGAACACGGCGAGCGACAGCGCCGCCTCGACGAGCCGGCCGGCCGGGAGGCGGTCGAGCAGCTGCGAGTTCCACGCCCCGACGCGCGCCGGGATCGGGAACAACCCGCGCCAGATCCCGGTGGCGGCGTGCGCCACCCGCGTCGTCCCGGTCGTGGCCAGGTTGCCGAGGCCGGGCGTGAACTCGTGGAAGTCCCGGGGCGGGAGGCAGGTCAGCGCGGCGCCGACGGCGGCGAGGAGCGCGCCGAGCACGAAGCGCCGTCGCGCTCGCCGCTCTGTCCCGGCGGGCGGCGGAGACCCGCGACGATCGAGCGCGACCGCAGCCGCGAGCGCGACGGTGAGCACCGCGCCGGCGAGGCTCGTCCAGGCCAGGAGCGCCGCGGCCGCCAGCGCCGCGCCCCAGGCCGGGCGGGGCCGGCCGAGCGCCACGAGCACGACGACGAGGGCGAGCAGCCCGAGCGAGTACGAGCGGCTGATGACGCCGTACTCGAAGGCGACCGAGTACCCGGCGAGCATCGCCACCCGGACCGGCAGCGTGAACGGGGATCGGAACAGGACCAGGGCCGCGGTCGCGGTGACGACGACCAGCTCCACGAGCTGAAGGGCGCGGGGGTCGCCGGTGAACCGGGTGACGCCATACAAGACGAGATACCAGGCCAGCGGGTGGCCCTCGTACCGGAGGTTGCGGTAGAGGCCGCCGAGGGAGTGGCTGGCGCGGGCGATGTTCCAGGCCTGGAGCTCGTCGAACCACATGACGTGCTGCCAGAGCCCGACCGCGGTGAGGACGCTGAACACGAGGAGGAGGGTGAGGCAGAGCCGGGGAGACCCCGACCGCCGACGCGGGGCCGGGCTCGGGATCGCGGCCGGCGCCGCGTCGGGGCCGGGCGGGGCGGGTCCGACGTCGGGCGGGGCGCCGGCCGGGGCCGCCGACGGGCCGACCCGCGCTAGCGCCCGGGCCATCGCGGGCTCGGCCGCGGCTCAGCCCGGGCGTGGTCGACGCGCGGCCCGGCTGCGGTTCGCGGGTCGGGCGAGCTCACCCTGCGGGGATCGACCGGCGGGCGCCGAGGCTGAAGGCCCGGCCGGCGGCCTCAAGTTCCGTCCGGGTGCGGCCGATACCTGAGCCTGCGGTGCGGGGTTCCGGGAGGTCGTGGGGTACTGGACACGAACCGGACGGAAGGACGGGGCAAGCTGATGAATCTCTTCGTACTGCGAAGCTGGCTCCAGGCCAGGCTCGGCCGCGACGAGCGGGGAGCCAACCTGGTTGAGTACATCCTGCTCGTGGCTCTCATCGCGCTCGCGGTGATCGCGGCGGTGGTGTTCCTGCGTGGTCAGGTGAACAGCCAGTTCAGCAACGCTGGCAGCCACTTGAGCACCGGCTCGTAAGACCACAGCCAACCCGTCGGGCCCGCCACCGGCGGGGCCCGGCTGCAAGCCCAGACGCTGGCCGCCCTTCGGGGCGGCCAGCTCGCGGCTGCCCCCTTGCGCGTCGCGACGCGGATCACGGTGACCGCCGGTCGGGGTCTCCGATCGACGTGGCTCCCCTCGCGGTCGTCTCCGCCCGATCGGTGGCGTGGCGCGCCGCTCGCGCCGCGTCGGGCCCGGCGGGGATCCGGCCCGACTCGCGGGCGGCCTTGCGGTGGGTGGCGGAGCAGCACGCCGTCCGCCTCGACGTCTTGCGCCACGTCCTCGACCGCCGGCGGCCGGTGTCGGCCGCCCGCACCGCGAGCGTCGTGGACCGCTGGCGGGCCCAGGGCCTCGTCGACCGGGGGCGCGTCCTGGCCCGGACCACCGCCGCGGTGTGGCCCACCGCCGCGGGCCTGCGCGCCGTCGGCCTCCGGGGCCGTCCGGCGCCGCCGCCGCTCGGCCTGCTGCCGCACCTCCACGCCGTCTCGCTGGTCCGAGTCGCGGTCGAGCGGGCGGGCGGCGCGTGGACGAGCGAGCGGCAGCTCCGCCGGGAGCGGACGAGCCCCACCGCCCACGTCGCCGACGGGCGGTTCCGCGCCGCCGACGGCGTGGACACCGCGGTGGAGGTCGAGCTGACCCCGAAGGGCGCGTCCCGACTCCGTGACATCGTCGAGGAGCTCCTCGACGACCACGACGCCGTGCTCTACGTCGTCGAAGGGACGCGCGTGCGGACCGTGGTCCAGCGGGCCGTCGACGCGCTCGATGCGGGCCGGCGGGTCGCCGTCTGCGACCTGGACTGGTTCCGGCTGCACCCCGACCGGTGAGCGGGCCCGAGTCAGCCGGCGACGCCCGCGATCCCGTCGGCGCCGCCGCCGGCGTCGTGGCGCTCGGCGCGCTCGTGGCCCTCGCCGCGCCCGTGCTCGCGGTCGCGGGCCCGCTCGCGCTCCTCATCGACCGGCGGGGCTGGCGGCGGTGGCCCGCGGCGACGACCGGCGTCCTGCTCACCGCCGTCGCGGTCGTCGCCGGCGGCGCGCACGCGTACGCACGCGTCGTCGCGGGCGCGGCGCGCGGGGTCCCGCCCGGCCGTGCCGACCTGCTCGGCGCGGTCCTGCTCGGCCTCGCCGCGGGCGTGGCCGCCGGGCCGGCGCTGCCCGCCCTTGTCCACCATCACGACGAGCACGAGGCGACGCGACACGCACGGGAGCTCAGCCGGCGTCGACGCGCCGCCGCGCAAGCGGATCGGCGGCTGCGCCGAGCCCGCTGGCCGGCGCCCCCGGGGCACACCGTGCTCGGCGTCGTGCTCGGCGGTTCGCACGCGCCCGCGTCCGCCGCGCCGCGGATCGCCACGCTCCCGAGCCCGACCTGGCTCCGCCAGGCCCTCGTGGTCGGGGAGACCGGCAGCGGCAAGACGATGACCGCGCTCACGGTCGCCAGCGAGGCGATGCGCGGCGGCTGGGACGTCTACTGGATCGACGGCAAGGCCGACCCGGAGATCGCGGACCGGTTCCTCGGCCTCGCGCGGCGGTGGGGCGTGGCCGCTCGCGACGGGACTCGCGACCCGATCGACGGGTGGCGCGGCGGCCCCGACAGCGTCGTGAACCGGCTGCTCGCCACGCAGGCGTTCACCGAGCCGTACTACGCCGGCATCGCCCGGAACGTGCTGCGATGGGCGGTGGCCGCCGACCCGCCCGCCAGCTTCGCCGAGCTCCTGGCCCGGATGGACCGGCGGAGCCTCCGGCGCCGCTGGCGTCACGACCCCGACGAGGCCGAGAAGATCCGCCGTCTCCCCGAGCCCGAGTTCCTCGGGGCTCGGTACCGCTACGAGGGCGTGGCGTGGGCGGTCGGGACCACCCTCGACGGCGACTGGTCCTACGAGGACGTGGCCGCGGCGTACGTGCCCGTCGGCCGGCCCGAGCACCGGAACCAGGCCGCCGAGGTCGGGGCCTTCATCCTCGAGGACCTCCTCCACTGGGCCATGGCCCGCAAGCGGGCCGACCGGGACGCGCTCGTGGTCATCGACGAGTTCTCGAAGCTGGCCGCTCGACCCGACGCCGCCGTGGACCTCGTCGAGCGGGTGCGCTCGTTCGGGGTCGGGGTGGTGCTGATCGGCCAGACCTGGGCCAGCCTCGGCGGCACCGAGACGGTCCGCGAGCGCCTGGCCGGCACCGTCGGGACCGTCATCGTCCACCAGCTCAAGGCCCCGGAGCGCCTCGTCGCCCTCGCCGGCACCGAGTGGACGCTCGAGCGCACCGAGCAGACGGCCGGGCTCGCGCCCACCGGGCGCGCGTCCCAGCGGGCGGGGCGGCGGTTCGTGGTCGGCCCCGACGACGTGCGCGCGCTCGGCTGCGGGGAGGCCTTCCTCCTCACGCGCGGGCGGGCGGTCCGGCTCCGCGTCCGCCCCCCGGAGCCGCCCGTCGGCGGCGCGCCCGCGGGCCCGCTGAACGCCGTGCCTCGGATCCCCGGGTAGCGTCGACGGAGACGCCGGCTCGCCGGCGGCCAGCGGCCCACGGCCCACGAGTCTCCGGGGGGTGTGCGCGATGCCCATGCGAGAGGACTGCCGGCACTTCGAGAGCCGGACCTACGACAACGGGGAGGTCGCCCGGTACTGCGTCCTCGGGCTGGCCCCCGAGCAGCCCTGGCGCTGCCCCGAGCACTGCCCCCGCTACGAGCCGTCGCTGATCGAGGGCGGGTTCGTGCAGGGGTCGCTGGCCCGCCCCGCCGTCGAGGACGAGCCCGAGGAGGACCCGGGCGAGGCGGCGTCGGTGCTGGAGGACGCCGAGGCGATCGTCGAGGCCGCGGAGCACGACGTCGTGGTCGACCTCCAGCGGGCCGAGGGCGGCGGGTCGCGCCGGTGGTGGCAGGTCTGGAAGCGGCGCCCGCCCGACGACGGGGACTTCCACCTCAGCAACCGCTGACGGCGGCGCGCGGCGCTGCGGCCTCGTCGCTCCGTCCCCTCGGCCGCGTCGCGCGTGGCCTTCCGGCCGTTGCGCCGCGCCGACCTCGACCAGCTGCGGCGCTGGCTGAACGAGCCCCACGTCGCGGCGTGGTGGGAACTGGGGGAGGGGCCGCGGGCGCCCGACGGTGAGCCGGTGACGGCGGAGCAGGTGGAGGCGGAGTACGGCGACGCGCTCGACGACGTCGGCCCGACCCACGTGTTCGTCATCCTCGTCGACGGGGGGCCGGTCGGTCTCATCCAGTGGTATCGGCTCCCCGACTTCCCCGACTACGCGGCGGCCGTCGGCGAACCGGCCGGTGCCGGGCTCGACCTCTTCGTCGGCGACCCCGGCCACGTCGGGCGCGGGCTCGGGGCCCTCGCGATCGACCGGTTCGTCACGTCGGTGGTGTTCGCGGCGCGCGACGTCGACCGGTGCGTGGCCGGGCCCGACGTCCGCAACGAGCGATCCATCCGAGCCTTCGCGAGCGCCGGGTTCCGGTGGGCCCGCGACGCGACCGTGCCCGGCGAGCCGGCGCCCGAGCGCGTGATGGTCCGGGACCGTGAGCGGTGACGACCCGCACGGGCGCGGCGAGGCCGCGTGCCCGCGCCGCGTGTCCCCGGCTCAGGCGGCGGCGACCCGCTGGACGACCGCGGCGATGACCGGCCGCGCCTGCCCCAGCGGTCCGCCTTGGTTGCTGAAGTCGAAGCCGACGAAGGCGCGTCCGACCCGGACCGCGACGACGTCGAACACCACGGTGACCGGGTTGCCCGCCCGGTCGGTGGCCTGCAGCGTGGCCTCCCAGCCGGCGTTGTCGTCACCGACGCCCTGGAGGTTGGCGACCGGCGCCGCGGTCACCTGGACCGCGGCGCGCCCGACCGCCTTCTTCGTGGCGTTCGTGAGGCACGTCTGCGCGTCCGTGGCCTTGTAGACGCTCAAGAAGCGGTCGGCGGCGGCGACGTCCTTGAACGCGTAGACGGTGTCCTCGGCCGACGTCAGCTGGTTCGGGGAGCGCAGGTCGGTGAACGTCGGGGACAGTCGCCGAGGGACGCGCTTGCGCGCCGCGCTGGACGCGGCTCGGATCTGCTTGCAGGCGGCGATGCCCGCGAAGCTCTTGTCGCTGGTGTCGTGCTGCTTGCTCGCGGTCCACGTCGAGGCGACGTCGGCGCTCGTCAGCGTGCCGGCGCCGAGGAGGGCCCGGTCGGTGGCGGCGACGTGGGCGCGGGCGACGGCGGGACCGGCGAGCGCGGCGACGAGCGCCACCCCGACCACGGGGGTCATCCAGCGCGCAGTGGGCATGCGGTTCGATCCTTCCGTCGGCGGCGAGCCCAGGGGTCCTCGAGCGGAGGGGGACGGGCCGCGCCAACCTAACCAGCGCGTCGGCGCGCCCCGGTGCGCCCTTGCGCCGTCACCGCTTCCGGCGACGGGCGGGGGCCTTCGGGAGGCTGATCCGGAAGGCGGCGACACGGTCCGCGCTCTCGACGAGCACCCAGCCGGCGCCGACCGCGGGCGTTGGGAAGTGCTGGCTGGCGTCGAGGCTCACCGGGTGCTGGGCGACGACTCGACCGTTCGCGGGGTCGAGCCCGTAGAGCACGTGATCGGAGGTGTCGACCGACCAGACCAGGCCGGCGCCCACCGTGACCGGGCCGTCGGCGCTGACCGGAGCGGTCCAGCCGTGCCGGAGCCGGGGCGGCGTGGTGGCGCGGTCGATGACGACCTGCTGGACCCCGCCCTGACAGGCGACGTACACCGACGCGCCGATCGCCCCGTTCCCGCCGAGGGCGCTGCACACGTCGAGTGACGCCAGCGGGGTGTGCCCGTCGGTCCCACCGAGGTTGGCGCCGTCGAGGAGGAAGGCGTGGTGCTGCTTGCCGACCTCGAAGACCTGTCCGGCGCCGACGAGCACCGGCGCGGTGGAGCCCAGGTCGAGGTCGGTCGCGTTGTCGCTCTGCCAGCTCGTGGGCTGGAACTCGCTGGCCACCGTGCCGAGCCCCGGTGGCAGGCGCACGACCGCGTCGCTGTGATCCGTCGCCGGCGGCGCGGGCGAGCTCTTCCCGTTGCCGGTGGCGACGTAGACGTTGCCGGTGGCGTCGATCGCCGGCGCCGCCGTGGACCACACACCCGCGGCCCGGTTCCCCGCGCCGGCGTCGGCGAACTCGACCGCGCCGGCGATGCCCCCGCCGTCCTCGCGCGCCGCCACCACGAACCCGTGGTAGTCGCCGCAGTCCCCGTAGAGCCCGCCGAAGCCGATGTACACCTTGCCGTTGGCCACGGTGAGCCCGGCGCGCTGCTGCTGGACCTCGGGGTTCGTCATGCCGGGCGGGTCCACGGGGGTGGGTCCGACCACGAGCTGACCGGTCGGGGCCTCGACCCCGACGAGCTCGTGCACGGGCGTGCGGGTCGTCGGCGGCTGCACCTCGGCCACGGCGAAGACCCGGGGCGGGTTGGTCGTCACGTCGACGGCGAGGGAGCTGGTGATGCCGAGCGGGTCGATGTTCCCGCACCCGGTCGCCGACGGGGAGACCTCGGCGATGACCGCGTGCGTGACCGGGTCACCGATGTGGCGCGGCCCCCAGAGGATGTGGCCGTCGCGCAGCGACAGCCCGTACAGCGAGTCGTTCTCGGTCGCGACGACGGCGACGGTGCCGACCACGGCGGGAGCGCCCTGGATGACGCCGTCCAGGGGCGCCGACTTCCACGACGTCACCGTGCCGGTGGCGGCACCCGCCGAGGTCGTCATGGTCGGGGCGAGCAGCGCGGCGGCGAGCACGGCGACGCCGGCCCGGGCCCGCCGACGGCTACGCACCGGGCGAGGCTACGGCGTCCCGAACGGGGGCGGGCGTCGGTCGCGCCCCGATCCGCGGGCGCGTCGTCGTCGCGGCCCGCCCGACGCGCCCGCGCCGATCCGCGAGCCGCGCTCGGAGCCGTCGGCCGCGACCGCTACCGTCGCCGGCTCGTGGTCCCCGAGCTGCGCACCGACCGCCTCCTCCTCCGCGCGTGGCGCCCCGAGGACCGGGCGCCGTTCGCGGCGCTGAACTCCGACCCCGCCGTCGTCGAGTTCCTCCCCGGGGCGCTCGACCGCGACGCGAGCGACGCGCTCGCGACCCGCTGCGAGGATCACTGGGCGGAGGAGGGCTTCGGGCTCTGGGCCGTGGAGGTTCCCGGGGTGGCGCCGTTCGTCGGCTTCGTCGGCTTGAACTGGGCGCGCTTCGACGCCCCGTTCACGCCCGCGGTCGAGGTCGGGTGGCGGCTCGCCCGCGCCGCGTGGGGCCACGGCTACGCCACCGAGGGCGGCCGAGCCTCGCTCGCGTTCGGCTTCGAGGACCGCGGCCTCGACGAGATCGTGTCGTTCACGACTCGGGACAACGTCCGGTCGCGTCGGGTGATGGAGCGCCTCCGGATGCGCCACGACCCCGCCGACGACTTCGAGCACCCCGTGGTCGCCGTCGGCAGCCCGCTGCGGCCCCACGTCCTCTACCGGCGGCGGCGCGCCGGCGGGTGACCGTCGACGCGTCGCGCTCGTCGCGGTTCCACGCCGGGTCGCCGTCCCGACGGTAGGTTCGGCCGGCATGGCCGCCGGCGAGGCCCTCGCGATCCTCGAGCGCTGCGTGCGCGGCCTCGACGGCGAGGACCGGCCGGGGCAGCGGGCCCTCACAGAGGCGGTCGCGGCCGCGCTCGACGAGCCGCACCACCTCGTGGCCGAGGCCCCCACGGGGTCCGGGAAGAGCCTGGCCTACCTCGCGGCGGTGGTGGCGTCCGGGCGGGTCACGGTCGTCGCCACCGCCACGCTGGCGCTGCAGGACCAGCTGTGGGGCCACGACCTCCCGGTCGTCCGCGAGCACGGCGGCGTGCCCTTCGACGCCGCGGTGTTGAAGGGCCGGGGTCAGTACCTGTGCCTGGCCCGGCTGCGCGCGGCCGCGGGCGGCGACGCCCTGTTCGACGAGCGGCCGGGGCCCGACTTCGCGGCGCAGCTGCAGGTCCTCGAGCGGTACGCGGCGCGCAGCGAGACCGGCGACGCCGCGGGGCTGGACGGGGTGACCCCGGCCGCCTGGCGGGCCGTGAGCTGCGGGCCGAGCGAGTGCCCGGGCGCGGCCCGCTGCCCCGCCGGCGGCGAGTGCTTCGCCGAGCGGGCCCGCGCGGTCGCCGAGGGCGCCGACATCCTCGTGGTGAACCACGCCCTCTACCTCGCGCACGTCGCCGCCGGGGGCGGGGTGCTGCCGCACCACGACCTCGTCGTCTTCGACGAGGCCCACGCGCTGCCGGACGTCGCGACGCGGGCGCTCGGGAGCGAGGTCGCGCCCGGCGGGCTCCGGCATCTCGGGGCCCGGCTTCGGGTCGCGGGCGGCGACGACGGTGCGGCCGCGGTCTTCGAGGCCGCCGACCGGCTCGAGGACTGCCTCGGCGAGCTCGACGGGCGCGTCGACCCGACGGCCGAGCCGCTCGCCGGCGTGCTCGCCGCCGCCGCCGAGCGGGTGGCGACCGCGGCCACCGGGCTCGGCGCCGACGCCGCCCCGCGGGTGGCCCAGACCGCCCGGCTGGCGGCCAGTCGCCTGGACGCGCTCCGGCAGCTGCAAGCGCCGCCGGCCGGCGAGGTGGCGTGGGTCGAGGGTGGGGACCGGCCGGTGCTCCGGCTGGCGCCCGTCGACGTGGGCCCCCGCCTGGCGGCGCGGCTGTTCTCGGCCCACCCGTGCGTGCTCACCTCCGCGACGCTCGGGCCCGGCCCGCGGTTCGAACCCCTCGCCCGCCGGCTCGGGCTCGACCCCGACGCGGCGACGCCGTCGGGGCGCGGCTACGCGGCGGCGCGCCTCGACTCGCCGTTCGACGTGCGCGCCCAGGCGTTGCTCTACGTGCCTCGCTCCCTGCCGGACCCGCGCCGTCCGGGGTGGGCCGAGGCCGCAGCCGACGAGCTGACGGCGCTCGTGGCCGCCGCCGGCGGTCGGGCCCTCGTCCTCTGCACGTCGCGTCGGGCGGTCGAGCACTTCGCCGCCGCGCTGCGGGCCGGCACCGGCCACCCCGTCCTCGCCCAGGGCGACGCCGGGAACGCGGTGCTCCTCGACCGGTTCCTCGCCGAGGAGGCCTCCTGCCTGGTCGCCACGCGCGCGTTCTGGCAGGGCGTCGACGTGCCGGGGCCGTCGTGCGTGCTCGTCGTCATCGACCGGCTGCCGTTCACGAGGCCGGACGACCCGCTCGAGCAGGCGCGCCGCGAGGCGGTGGAGGCCGCCGGCGGCTCGGCGTTCGGCGACGTGGACCTGCCCGCGGCCGCGCTCGTGCTCGCCCAGGGTGCCGGCCGGCTGCTGCGTCGGTCCACCGACCGCGGCGTCGTCGCCGTGCTCGACCCCCGATTGGCCACCGCCGGGTATCGCCGCGTGCTCCTCGACGCGCTGCCACCAATGCGTCGCAGCGTCGACCGCGACGAGGCAATCCGCGTCCTCGACGCCGCCGGCCCGGCCTCGGCGGCGCCCCCCGGGGGCCGGCCCGCGGCCGCCGCTACTACGCTGACGTCGTCGTGACGCCCGACGCCACCCCGCGGACGCTCCGAGCGCGCGCCGTCGACGTCGCCAACCGGTCGGGGGAGCGCGTGCTCCGCTGGCTCGACCGCTACTTCGGCCGCCACTCGCTGGTCGGGGACCGGACCTTCTTCGACCCGGCCGACTTCCCCTGGGTGGCCCGCGTCGAGGCCGGGTACGAGCAGATCCGCGCCGAGCTCGACGAGGTCCTGCGCTTCCACGCCGACCTCCCGAACTTCCAGGACATCTCGACCGACCAGTACCAGCTCACCGCCGACGACCGGTGGAAGACCTTCTTCTTCTACGGCTACGGGTTCAAGGCGGGCAAGAACGTCGAGCGCTGCCCGGAGACGGCCCGGCTGCTCGGCGAGATCCCGGGCATGACGACGGCGATGTTCTCGATCCTGTCGCCGCACAAGAAGATCCCGCCCCACGGTGGGCCGTACAAGGGGGTGCTGCGCTACCACCTCGGCCTCGTGGTCCCCGAGCCGGCCGAGGCGTGCGGCATCCGGGTCGGCCCGGACGTCCGCCACTGGGCCGAGGGGCGGAGCCTCGTCTTCGACGACACCTTCGAGCACGAGGCCTGGAACGACACCGACGCGCTGCGGGTCGTGCTCTTCGTCGACGTGAAGCGGCCGCTGCGCCGCCCGGCCCGGTGGCTGAACGAGGCCGTCCTGAAGGTGATCGGGTTCTCGCCGTTCATCCAGGACGCCAAGGCCCGCCACAACGCGTGGGAGCAGCGGTTCGAGCAGCTCCGGAGCCGCGGGACCTGACCGCGGCGGCCCCTACAGCTGGTCGTGGTCGGCGATGACCTTGTAGAGGAGCTCGGCCGCCTCCTCGAGCATCGCCGCGTCGTGGTCGACCATGAGGCTCAGCCGGATCAGGCCGGCCTCGCCCGCGACCGCGGGCGGGATGACCGGGTTCACGAACACGCCCGCCTCGAACAGGTCCCGGAACACCGCCGCCACCGACACCTCGTCGGCGCGCCGCAGCGGGATGGTCACGATGGCGCTGTCGGCCGGGTTGGTGGGGACGCCCCGCTCGGCGAGCAGCCCGAGGAAGAGGGCGACCTTCGCCCGCAGCCGGGCCGGCAGCTCGGGCTCCTCCCGGAGGACCCGCAGGGCCTCGAGCGCGGCCGCCACCGAGCCGGGCGTGTTCGAGGCCGTGAAGATGAACGGGTCGGAGGTGAGCGTCAGCAGCTCGATGGCGTCGGTGGGGCCGAGCAGCGCGCCGCCGCAGCTGCCGAGCGTCTTCGAGAACGTCACCGTGACGAGGTCGAGGTCGTGGAGCACGCCCTGGTCCTCGAGCGCGCCGCGGCCCCGCTCGCCGAGGACGCCGAGGCCGTGCGCCTCGTCGTCGAGCAGGAACGTGTTCGGGTGGCGGCGGCACGCCTCGACCAGGCCGGGGAGCGGCGCGGTGTCGCCGCCCATCGAGTAGACGCCGTCGACGAGCACCCCCTTCGCGGCCTCGGGCGGCGCCGCCGCCAGCAGCTGGTCGAGGTGCTCGACGTCGTTGTGGCGGAACCGGCGCATCGTCGCCCCCGACAGGCGCACGCCGGCGAGCAGTGAGTTGTGCGCCTCCTTGTCGATCACGGCCACGTCGTGGCGGCCGAGGAACCCGGCGATGGCGCTGGCGTTCGCGACGTAGCCGGTGGAGAACACGAGGCAGGCGGGCGCGTCGTAGAAGTCGGCGAGCTCCTCCTCGAGCGTCCGGTGGAGGGTCAGCGTGCCGTTCAGCAGCCGGGAGCCGGTGACCCCGGTGCCGAAGCGGCGGGTGGCGGCGAGGGCGGCCTCGATGACCCGCGGGTGGTACGAGAGGCTCAGGTAGTTGTTCGACCCGAAGTTGATGACGTCGCGGCCCTCGACCGTTAGCCGCGGCCGCGAGGCGCTCTCGACCGAGCGGTAGTACGGGTAGATGCCGGTCTCGACCCCGAGCTGGTAGAGGTCGTAGCGCGGGAAGGCGTGCAGCCGGTCGGCGAAGAACGTCATGCTCTCGACGCCCAGCCTAGGAGCGGGCGACGTCGTCGAGCGTCTCTCCGACCGGGCGGGTGGCGTCGGGGGCGACGGTCTCGACCGCCAGCCCGCAGCCCGTCGGGTCCTCCATGACCTGGCGGAACCGACGCACCGCGAACCAGGCCGTGAGCCCGTCCTCGGCCCGCTCGTCGAAGGTCCACCGGACCTGCATGCTGCGGCGCCGGTCGGGTCCGCTCGTCGGGCCGTCCGGGTCGGTGACGGGGCGGCCGAGCGAGCCGAAGACGCTGGCGGTCCCGTAGTCGTAGAGGTGGTGGTACACGGGCGGCATCCCGAGGCTGGCCATGTTGGCGATGACGACGCTGGCGTACATCGGGTCGTTCTCGATGTAGGAGCGGGGCAGCAGCCCGAGCCGGTCGGCGGCGTCGATCAGCCGCATGATGATCCGCCGCATGAACCCCGGGAAGGCCATCAACGCGCCGAGCTCCCGCTCCACTCGCGCCGCCTCGCCGCGCCGGTAGGCGACCTCGACCTCGCGCATGCCGGTGACCATCGCCGCGAACGACTCGTCGAGGTCGAACCGGCGCTTCACGACCAGCATGGGCGCGCCGGTCTCGAGCTTGGCCTTGATCGCGTACGAGTACCAGAGGCCGTGCCGGTCGTAGAGCCGGCCGCCGGCGACGAAGCGGTTCGTGGTCGGGTGTCGCGTCATCGTGTCGCGCAGCGCCCACATCGCGACATGGAACACGTCGATGCGCAGCCCCGGGTTGGCCTGGTTCCACTCCCGGATGAAGTGGTCCGTGTGCCGCAGCGTCACGTCGTGCTCGAGGTAGACCGCGGCCTCGTTGCGCGTGCGCATGATGTACGGCATGACGCGCCGCGCGCGCTGCAGTCCCCGGACAAGGTCGCCGTCGACGCGGTGTCGCCACACGGGCGCTCAGCCTACCCGGCCTGTCGCACGGCGGGCTGTTGCGGATAGCCCACGGGGAGCACGTACGTGCCGGCTGACGTCTCGTACACGACCGGCCATTGGTAGTAGCCGTCGAACGCGGCCGCGTTGGCGGCGAGCACGGTCTCGTAGTCCTCGACCGCGCGCACGTACCGACTGTCGTTGTTGTAGGCGAGCAGCGCGCGGCCGATGTTCGCGGGACCGCCACGGGCGGCGAGCAGCCGTCCCGCGGCGAGGATCGCGTCGTGGTCGTCGTCGATGTTCGTGCCGCGCCCGTACTCGGCCCACGTGGCCGGCTCGAACTGCATCGGGCCCTGGGCCCCCGCGCTGCTCGGGCCCATGATGCGGCCGAGGCGCGACTCGATCAGGTGGATGCCGGCGAGGTAACCCCACGGGACGCCGGTCGCCTGCTCGGCCTCGTGGTAGTCGGCCAGCAGCGTCGGCTCGGGCAGGGGGGCGCGGACGGTCCACGGCGGGAACGTCGCCGCCTTCGGCCCCGCGGTGGTCAGCGAGTCGAGCGACACCGAGGCGTCGAGGTTCGCGCTCACCGCCGGCTGCACGTCGGCGGGCACGGCGGCGAGGACGCCGGCGCGCCACTCCGGGTGCGACACGAGCGTGCCGTAGGCCCGCACCTGGACCAGACCGAGCCGGGCCGCGTCGGGGTCGCCGGGCGCGCGCAGCCCCCGCTCGATCGTGGTCAGGGTCGCGGCCAGCGCCGCCGGGCCGTCGAGCGGCAGCGGGGTCGTGGTCACCGTGGTCGTGGCGGGCGCGTGGGCCCGGGCCGACGGCCGGGCGCCGGTGGACGAGCCGCCCGTGCAGCCCACGAGCAGGACGACCACGACCACCGCGACCGCCCCGTGCCGACCCACCGGGGGAGGATCGCGCGTGCCGGGTAGCCTCCGCTCGCAGTGTTCGCCGACCTGCTCGCCCACCCCGGGGTGGAGGAGCGCGTGGTCCTGGGCTCCCGGGTCGGGTTCCTCGCCCTCCACGGCGGCCTCGAGCCCGGCACCGCCGAGCTGGCGCGCGACGCGGCGGCGGCCAGCGGGGCGTCGCTCTACGCCGTGGTCCAGCCCGACGAGCTCAAGTGGCACGTCCCCGCCCACCAGATCGCGCCGGGCGACGCCCCGAGCCTCGCCGCCTTCCTCGGCCACGTCGACGTCGTGGTCTCGCTCCACGGGTACCGCCGACCGGACCTCCGGACCTCGGTGCTCGTCGGCGGGGCCGACCGGGTCCGGGCCGGGCGGCTGAGCCGGCGGCTCCGCCGGGCCCTGCCCGACTACGAGGTCGTCGACGACCTGGCGCGGATCCCGCCCGACCTGCGAGGCCTGCACCCACGCAACCCGGTGAACCTGGCCCGGGGCGGCGGCGTCCAGCTCGAGCTCCCGCACCGCGTCCGCTCGATCGGCCCGTTCCGCGACGCGTCGTACCGGGCGCACACCGCCGCGCTCCTGGACGCGCTCGCCCGCTACGCCGCGTCGGCGGCGTAGCGGTGGGCCGGCTCGCGGTCGTCGGCAAGCACCAGACCCTCGGCGCCCCCGCGCCCGACGTGTCGCGGCCCGACCTCGGCTCGCTCGGCGTGCTCGACCACGGCACCCACGTGAGCCTGTACCGCCACGGTCTCGGCACCCCCGTCCCGCCCCACGAGATCGACCACGCCGCTCACCTGCGGGCGCTCGCCGAGCTCGGCTGCGACCGAGTCCTGGCCCTCAGCTCGGTCGGGTCGCTGCACCGGGCGCTGCCCGTCGGCTCGTTCGTCGTCCCCGACGACTTCATCGCCCTCGACCAGCGCCCGGTGATGGTCGAGCGCGCCCACGCGCACGTCGTCCCCGGGTTCACCCCCGCGTGGCGGTCGCGGCTCTTGGCGACGTGGCCGCAGGTGACGGGGGAGCCGGTCGTCGCCGGCGGCGTGTACTGGCAGGCGAACGGCCCCCGCTTCGAGACCCCGGCCGAGGTGCGGCTCATCGCCGCCTCGGCCGACCTCGTGGGCATGACCGTCCCGTCGGAGTGCGTCGCCGCCAACCAGGCCGGCCTCGCCTACGCGGCGGTGTGCGTCGTCGACAACCTCGCCAACGGCGTCGGCGACCGCCCGCTCACGATCGACGAGTTCGAGCGCGGCGCGGCCGCGAACGCGGTGCGGCTGGCGTCGATTCTCGAGCGCCTCCTGCCGGAGCTGGCCCGATGAGCCTCGCTGTGACCGGCGCCACCACCGTGGACGGCGAGCCGGTGGGGCTGCGGGTGGAGGACGGCCGGATCGCGGCCGTCGGCCCCGGCGTCGACGCCGAGGCGGGCGACGAGGGGCTCGACGGCGCCGGCCGGGTGCTGCTGCCGGGCCTCGTGAACGGGCACACGCACGCCGCGATGACCCTGTTCCGCGGCTTCGCCGGCGACCTCGCTCTCATGGACTGGCTCGAGCACCACATCTGGCCCGCCGAGGCCCGCCTCGACGCCGACGACGTGTACTGGGGCACCCGCCTGGCCTGCCTCGAGATGATCCGCACCGGGACGGTGCGGTTCTGGGACATGTACTGGCAGCCGGCGGCGGTGGCGCGCGCCGTCACCGACGCCGGCTTGCGGGCCACCGTCGGCCTGCCGCTCATCGACGGCCTCGACCCGGCGCGGGGCCGGCGGCTGCGCGACGACGCCCTGCGGTCCCTCGACGAGCTCGCCGACGCCGACCCCCGGGTCACCCCCTGCCTGACGCCGCACGGCATCTACACCGTGAGCGCGGAGTCGCTGGCCTGGGTGGCCGAGACCGCCGCCGCCCGCGACCTGTTCGTCCACCTCCACTTCCTCGAGATCGAGGACGAGGTGCGCGGCTGCCTCGAGCGGGCCGGCGAGCGCCCCGGCCCGTTCCTCGATCGGCTCGGGCTGCTCACCCCCCGCACGGTCCTGGCCCACGGCGTGTGGATGGAGGACGCCGAGCTGGAGCTCGTCGCGGCCCGCGGCGCCACCGTGGTGACGAACCCGGTCTCGAACCTCAAGCTGGCGGTCGGGCGGGTGTTCCCGTACGCGCGCGTCCGCGAGGCCTCGATCCCGGTCGGCATCGGCACCGACGGCGCGTCGTCGAACAACGGCCTCGACCTGCTCCAGGACGTCAAGGTGCTCTCGCTGGTGCAGAAGCACGAGCAGCGCGACCCCCGGGCGCTGCCGGCCGCCGAGGCCTGGCGCGTCGTGACCGGGGGCCTCGCGCCCGCGCTCGGCGGCGCGCCCGACCTGGTTCCCGGCGCGCCCGCCGACTTCATCCTCGTGCGCGCGGACGCGCCGGAGCTCGCCCCTGGGCACCTCGTCGCAAACCTCGTCTACGCCGCGGCCGGGACGGTCGTCGACGCCACCGTCGTCGCGGGGCGGGTGCTGATGCGCGAGGGTCGGATCGAGGAGGAGGCCGCGGTCCGGGCCAAGGCGCGCGAGCGAGCGGCGCGCCTCGACGTGCTCTGAGCTACATCGAGTGCGGGTGCGCGAACACGTCGCGCAGTCGGGCCTCGAAGTGCTCGAGGGGCAGCGTGTCGTAGGCGGGGTCGAAGGCGACCTGGTCCCAGTCGTCGGCGAACTGCTCCGCGAGCGCGAACCACGACGCGCCGCGGTACTGCTCGCGAGCGTCCGGGTCGGCGCCGAAGTGCTCGTAGTAGTGCCGGCCCTGGAAGTCCTGGTGGGCCTTGATCATCTGGTACACGTCGTCGCGCACGTAGCACTTCAGGATCTCGGCCGCGATCACGGGGTGGTTCGGGACGCTCACGGCCTTCCCGACGTCGTGACACAGCGACGCCACGACCAGCTCGTCGTCGGCGCCGGCGCGCTCGGCTCGGGTGGCGGTCTGCAGGGAGTGCGTCAGCTGGTCCACGGCGAACCCGTCGGTGATGTCGGCGAGGGACCGGAGCATCCCGAGCACCCGGTCGGCCACCCGGCCCTGGTGCTCGAAGGTCTCCCGGCCGATCACCGCCCACTGCTCGGCCGTCGATTCGTCCATCCGCGTGAAGGAGGTCGGCGCATCGGTGGTGGTCATGGACCCAGTCTCCCACGGCGACCGGGCCCCGAGTACGGTCGGACGCCGTGGACCTCGAGGCCCTGGCCGACGTGCGGCTCGCCGACGCCGACGGCGTCCGGTACCGCCTGGGCGACACGTGGGCCGAGCGGCCCGTCGTCCTCGTCTTCCTCCGGCACTTCGGCTGACTGCTCTGCCGGGAGCACGCCGCGCAGTTGCGCGGCCGCTACGCCGAGATCCGGGGGCGTGACGCCGAGGTCGTCGCGGTCGGGACCGGCGATCGCCGCTACGCCGCCGCCTTCGTCGCCGACGAGGAGATCCCGTTCCCGGTGCTCGTCGACGACGACGGGGTCGCCGCTCGCGCCGCCTCGGTGCGAAAGGTCGGGATGCTGCGGCTGCTCGCCGACCGGCGGTCGTGGGCGGGCACCCGGCGGGCCTGGTCGGCCGGGCACCGCATCCACCGGGCCGGCACCCGGGTGACCCAGCTGGGCGGCACGTTCGTGGTCGGCCCCGGCGCCGAGGTCCGCTACGCGCACGTGGACGCGCACTCGGCCGACCACGCGCCGCTCGACGCCGTCCTCGCCGCGCTCTCGCGCCCGTAGCGCGCAATCGAGGCTCTCGGCGCCGGGCCGCACGCATAACGTGCAGCCGATGCCGCCGTCCGTCGTCGTCGTGCCGGGCCTGGACGGGGAGGTGGTCATCGAGCGCGACGGCTGGGGCATCCCGCACGCCGTCGCCGCCAGCGGGCACGACGCCTTCTTCGCCCAGGGCTTCGTGCAGGCCGAGGACCGCCTCGGCCAGCTCGAGTTCGATCGCCGCCGGGCGCTCGGCCGGTGGGCCGAGGTGGCCGGCCGGTCCGCGGTCGAGTTCGACGGCTTCGCGAGGCGGGCGGACCTGCCCGGGGTGGCCCGCCGCGAGTACGAGCGGCTCGACCCCGACAGCCGGGCGCCGCTCGACGCGTACGCCGCGGGCGTGAACGCCTGGCTGGGCCTCGGCCGCGACCCGCCGACCGACCTCGCCCTCGCCGGCGTCACGCCCGAGCCCTGGGAGCCGTGGCACGCCTGCGCGGTGTTCCTCGTCCGGCACGTCGTCTTCGCCACGTGGCAGCGCAAGCTCTGGCGCGGCCGGCTGGTCGCCGAGCTGGGCCCGTCGACGGTCGCCCGCCTCGAGCGGCGGCCCCCGATCGACGTGCCGCTCATCGTGCCCCCCGGCCTCGTCGGGCCGGCGGCGGCCATCGACCCCGACGGGCTCGCGGTGGTGGCCGAGGCCATGGGCGCGGCGGGTGGCTCGGGCTCGAACGCGTGGGCGGTGGCGGGGACGCGCGCGCGGTCCGGGCTCCCGCTCGTCGCCGGTGACCCGCACCGGCTCGTCGAGGTTCCGAACGTCTACTACCAGTGCCACCTGGCCTGCCCCGACTTCGACGCCATCGGGCTGGCCTTCGTCGGGGTGCCGGGGTTCCCGCACTTCGGGCACACCGAGCGCGTGGCCTGGTGCGTGACGAACGCCAACGGCGACTACCAGGACCTCTACGTCGACCGGGTCGACGCCGCGGCGCCGTCGCGGCGGGAGGTGATCGCGGTTCGCGACGCCGACCCGGTCACGGTCGAGTGCCGCGCCACCGCGCACGGCCCGCTGCTCTTCGGCGACCCGGAGTCCGGCACCGCGGTCGCCCTCCGGGCCACCGCGCTGGCGCGCCCGAGCCGGGGCCTGTCGGTGCTGCTGCCGATGCTGCGCGCCCGCACCGTCGACGAGCTCGACGACGTCATGCGGGCGTGGGTCGACCCGGTGAACAACCTCGTCTCGGCCGACGTGGACGGCCACCTCCGCTACCGCACCGTGGGCGAGATCCCGGTCCGCTCGACCGCGAACGCGTGGGGTCCGGTGCCAGGCTGGACCGCCGACCACGAGTGGGTCGGCACGGTGCCGTACGACGAGCTGCCGTCGAGCCGCGACCCGGAGCGGGGCTGGATCGTCACCGCCAACCAGGCGATCGTCGGGCCCGACTACCCGCACTACCTCGGGCTCGACTACGCCCGTCCCGACCGGGCCGCCCGCATCGTCGCCCGCCTCGAGGCCCTCGGCCCGGCGACGGTCGAGGACATGGCCGCGATCCACCAGGACCGCCGCGCCCTGGCCGCCGACCTCTGGGTCGAGCGGCTGGTCCGCCTCGACGGGCGCAACGACCACGAGCGGGCCGCGCTCGAGCGGCTGCGGCGCTGGGACCGGGTGATGGACGCGGCGTCGGTCGGCGCCGCCGTCTACATGACCGCCCGCGACGCCGCCGGCCGGGCCGTCGCCGCCCACCCCGCGCTGGACCCGCTGCGGGCGCCGTTCCCGGGGGAGCCGCGCGCCGTGTTCGTGCCGCTCGAGCTGCGGCTCTGGCCGCTGCTGCCCCGGCTCCTCGCGGCCGACGACGTGACGCTGCTCCCGTCCGGCCGGACCTGGACCGACGTGCTGGCGGCGGCGCTGACCGACGCCGTGGCCCTCCTCCGGCGGGAGCTCGGCGACGACGTCGACGACTGGCGGTGGGGCGCCCTGCACCGCTGCGCGCCCCGGCACCCGCTGTCGACGACGGACCCGTCGTGGGCGGCCGCGCTCGACCCTCCCGCGGTCGAGATGGGCGGCGAGTGGGACACGGTCTGGTCGGCGGCGCATCCGGCCGGGTACGGCTTCGGGGTCACCACCGCGTCGGTGGCCCGCTACGTGTTCGACCTCGCCGACTGGGACCGGTCGGCCTGGGTGGTCCCCCTCGGCGTGTCCGGCGAGCCGACGAGCCCGCACTTCGCCGACCAGCAGGAGGCCTGGGCGACGGGCGCGCTCGTCCCGATGCCGTACTCGCGGGCCCGCGTCCGCGAGAGCGCCGCCTCGACCACGACGCTGCGGCCGGCCTGATCCCACCCGTCGCTCAGCCGCGGGCGAGCGTCGTCACCCCGCGGCGGAGGAACGGCAGCGCGGCGCCACGCGGGTCGGGGGCGTCGGACGTCCCCCGCGGGTCGGTCACCGCCGGGGGTGGCGCCGCGGTCACACGTCGAGGAAGCCCTCGAGGAGCCGGGCCAGCTCGACCGGCCGGTCGCCCTGCACGCTGTGCCCGGCCCCGTCGACGACCTCGACCCGCGCGTCGGGCTGGCGTCGCCGCAGCTCGGCCACGTCGTCGTCGTCCACGACCGAGCCCGGAGCACCGCCCCGGACCAGGAGGAGCGGCACGGCGATCCGGGAGACGTCGTCCCAGAGCGTCGCGAAGTCGGCGGGGATCTCGAGGGTGTCGCGCTCGAGGATCCGCGGCCGCTGGTAGCGCCACACCCATCGCCCGTCGTCGCGCGCGACGGCGTTGTGCAGGACGCCGCGGCGTAGCGACGACTCGGACCGGGTCGGGTTGAACTCGATCGTGCGGGCCAGGATCTCGTCGAAGCTCGCGAAGCTCTCGGGGCCGGCGATGAACTGCGCGATCGGCGCCGCCTTCTCGCGGTCGACACCCGGGGTGACGTCGACGAGGGCCAGGCGGCGGACGAGGTCGGGGGCCTCGCTCGTCAGCGCGATGGCGGTCAGCCCGCCGAGCGACATCCCGACCACCAGGCGCGCCTGCGGGGCCAGCGCCCGCACCGCCACGGCGACGTCGGCGGCGTTCAGCCGGGGACCGAACGGGCCCTCCTCGCGGTGGTCGGAGTGGCCGTGGCCGGGCAGGTCGACGGCCACGAGCGGCCGCTGCAGGGCGAGCGCGACCGTGTCCCAGGTGTGCGCGTTCTGGGCGCCGCCGTGGAGCAGCACCAGCTCGGGCGCGGCGTCGCCCCACACGAGCGCGCTGAGGCGACGGCCGTCGGCGGTGACCGGCACCGACTCGCGACGGACCGTCGGCGGTCCCGCCCAGGGGATCCCGTACTCCTCGGCGTTCTCGTGGAACAGCCCGAACTCGTCGTAGCGCGCCGGCTCCGTCATCGGCGCCGGACGCTAACGGCTCCGCCCCGCGGGGTCGACCGGCCCGACGGGGGTGTCGCCGCCGCCCCGACCTACGATCCGGACGCCGTGATGAGCGTGCTGCGCAGGCTTCCCCGCGTCTCCCCGGCCGCGTACCGGCGGATCACCTTCGCGGCCGCGCTCCTGCTGGCCGTGATCATCGTCACCGGCGGCGCCGTGCGCCTCACCGGCTCCGGCCTCGGCTGCCCGGACTGGCCGAACTGCGACCCCGGGCACCTCACCCCGCGCAGCGCCGCCGACGTCAACGCCATGGTCGAGTTCCTGAACCGGGTGTTCACCGCCCTCGTCTCGGTCGCCGTCGGCCTCGCCGTCGTGGGGGCGCTGCTCCGCCGCCCCCGCCGCGCCGACCTCGTCTGGCTGTCCCTCGGTCTCGTCGCCGGCTTCGTGGCTCAAGCCGTCCTCGGCGGCCTCGTCGTCCTCTTCGAGCTCCAGCCGCAGTTCGTGATGGCGCACTTCCTGCTGTCGCTCGTGCTGCTGGCGAACGGGATCCTGCTGCACCGGCGAGCCGGGGAGCCCCGCGGGCCGGCCCGGCCGCGGGTCGCGCCGGTCGTCCGCCGCGCCGGCGCGGCGCTGCTCGTCGCGATCAGCGTCGTCGCGGTGACCGGCACCGTCGTGACCGCCAGCGGACCCCACGGCGGCGACGCCAAGGCCAAGCGGTTCTCGTACAGCATCCCGCAGGTCGCCCGGGTCCACGGCAGCGCGGTCGTCGTGTTCCTCGCCCTCACGCTGGTGACGTTCGCGCTGCTGCGTCGCACGCGCGCGTCGGCCGACGACCAGCGTCGACTCGGGATCGTCCTGCTCGTCGCGGTGGCCCAGGCCGCGATCGGGTACATCCAGTACTTCAACGGCATCCCGGCGCTGCTCGTCGGGATCCACATCGCTGGCGCCACCGCGGTGTTTGCGGCGGTGTTCCACTTCTGGCTCCACCTCACCGACCACGAGCCGGCCGCGCCGCCGCCGGTGGACGTCGTCGAGCCGGCGCTGGCGTCGGCCTGAGCGCTCGCGGCGTGCGGCTCGGCGGGGACCCGTGGCCGCCGGTGGCGCGCCGCGCCGCCCGCGCCCTGGCGTGCGTGGCCGTGATCGGCGCGGTCGTCGGCGGCCCGGCGCGGCCGGCCCGGGCGGTCTCGCCGTCACCGAGCGAGCGCCTCCGAGCCGCGGCGCACGGCACGCTGCGGGGCCGGTTCGGCACCCTGCAGTTCCAGCGCGACGGCGCCGTGCGGTTCGTCGTCCTCGAGTGCGGATACCTGCCCACCACGGCCGGCTACGTGCGCAGCTTCACCGACTGCCCACCCGACACGACGACGGGCCGGCTCGACGTCGGCGCCACCGGCTACGACGTGACGCGACCCGACGGGACCACGGTGCACTTCGCGGCCTACGTGGATCCGACCGGGGGCCTGCACCTGGGGTTCGGCGCCGTGGGGCAGCTCGCCGCCGACCGGACCGGCACGATCGTGGTGGCACCGACCGAGCAGCTCGTGGTCGGCCGCACCGGCTGCGTCGACGTCCAAACCGGCCAGGGACGCGTCGTCCCGTGCCGCTTCCTGCGCAACCGGGGGCGGACCGTCCTCGTCTACCCGACCACCGACATCGCCACCCCGAGCGGCACCCGGCAGGCCGCGCTCGTGCTCGTCGGCGCCCGCCTGCTCGTGAGCCCCGAGCTCGTCGACCGGGTCTACGCGCGGCGGTAGGCGGCTCAGAACCCGGCCGCGATCGCCAGCTCGCCCGAGGGGGTCCGCTCGAGCGGCGGGAGGTACTCGCCGACCGGGGTGCGGGACCACCACGCGCCGGTCGCCCGCCGCTCCGCCGGGGTCGTGAACCGGTAGCGGAAGAGGCGGGCCCGGACGTACGTCGGCGCCCGGTCGGGGAACGGGTTGCGCCGCAGGAGCTTCACGGTCGGGCCGTCGTTCTCGAGGAGCCGCCCGACGAGCGGGAGCATCCAGGGCTGGCGCGCCGGCGGGCCCATCGCCGCGAACCACATCAGCCAGTCGAGCCGCAGGTGGTAGGGGGCGACCTGCGGCGGCAGGCGGCGCGGGTCGCCCGGCTTGCCCTTGAACTCGTACTCGGTCCAGGCGGTGGCGGGGGACAGCGCCGCGTCCTGGGTGCCCTCGAGGACGACCTCGTAGCGCTCCTTCGTGATGTGCCCGAAGGCGCCGTAGGTGCCCACGAAGTGGAACCGGTTGAAGCTGAAGTTCATGAGCTGGCGGCGCGAGAGCAGGTTGCGGACGGGCCAGAAGCTCAAGCCGGCCACGAGCGCGGTGAGCCCGACGACGAGCCCCTCGTACCACGCCGGCGCGCCGACGAGCGCCGGGTGGTGGAACGGGAACACGGGCTCGAGCCACGAGCCGCTGAGGGCGAAGATCGCCAGCGTCACGGTGATGAAGTTCAGCCAGGAGAAGTTGCCGGACAGGATCAGCCAGCCCTGGGTCGCGATGATGATGAGCCCGGCGACGCCCGCGACCGGCTGCGGGGTGAAGAGGAGGAACGGCACCGCGAGCTGGGCGACGTGGTTGGCGAGGACCTCGACCCGGTGCGCCGGCCGGGGCAGGTGGTGGAACCACCAGCTCAGCGGGTTCGGCATCGGCTGGGTCTCGTGGTGGTAGTAGAGGCAGGTCAGGTCG
>DASZJD010000128.1 GCA_035948415.1 Acidimicrobiia bacterium
GCGAGCGGCTTCGGCTTCCCCGGGGTCCAGGTCGACGGCAACGACGTGCTCGCCTGCTACGCGGTGACCCGCAAGGCGATGCGTGCCGCCCGCGAGGGCGAGGGCCCCACACTCATCGAGGCCTTCACCTACCGCATGGGCGCGCACACCACCACCGACGACCCGACGAGGTACCGGTTGGCGAGCGAACTCGAGACCTGGCGGCTGCGGGACCCGATCGAGCGCGTCCGGTCTTACCTCGCCCGCACCGGCGAGGCCGACAGCACGTTCTTCGAGCAGGTCGAGGCGGAGGCCGATGAGCTCGCCGCCAAGCTGCGCGCTGCGTGCCTGGCGCTCCCCGACCCGCCCCCGCTTGCGCTGTTCGATCATGTGTACGCCGACCGGAGCGCGATCCTCGACGCCGAGCGTGCCCAGTTCGCGGCCTACCTTGCGGGATTCGAGGAAGAGGGAGCGGAGCAATGACGAAGATCACCCTCTCCCGGGCGCTGAACGAGGGGCTGCGCCGGTCACTTGAGAACGACCCCAAGGTAATGATCATGGGGGAGGACGTCGGCAGGCTCGGCGGCGTCTTCCGGGTCACGGACGGACTGCAGAAGGACTTTGGCGAGCACCGCGTGGTGGATACGCCGCTCGCGGAGTCCGGGATCGTCGGCACCGCGATCGGCCTGGCGCTTCGCGGCTACCGGCCGGTCTGCGAGATCCAGTTCGACGGTTTCGTGTACCCGGCGACGGACCAGATCGTCAGCCAGCTCGCCAAGATGCGCTACCGGTCGCGGGGCAACGTCACGCTGCCGGTCGTGATCCGCATTCCATTCGGCGGAGGGATCGGCGCCGTCGAGCACCACAGCGAGTCGCCCGAGGTCTTCTTCGCGCACACGGCGGGACTTCGGGTTGTCGCCTGCGCCGACCCGGCGGACGCGTTCGCCATGATCCAGCTCGCGATCGCCTCAGACGACCCGGTGATCTTCTTCGAACCGAAGCGCAGGTACTGGGAGAAGGCAGAGGTCGACACCGCGGCCCCGCTGTCCGGCGCGCTGCCACTCGACCAGGCCAGGGTCGTGCGCGACGGAAATGACGTCACCCTGCTCAGCTACGGGCCGCAAGTCCGCACCTGCCTGGAAGCCGCGCTGGCGGCCGAGCAAGACGGCCGGTCCATCGAGGTGATCGACCTGCGCTCGCTGTCGCCGCTCGACATGGCGACGATCGAGGCATCGGTGGCCCGCACCGGCCGCTGCGTGGTCGTCCACGAGGCACCCGTGTACGCGGGGCTCGGCGGTGAGATCGCGGCCCGGGTGACCGAGCACTGCTTCTACTCCCTCGAGGCCCCCGTGCTGCGGGTCGGCGGGTTCGCCATCCCGTACCCGGCCGCGAGGGCGGAAGACCATTACCTGCCCGACCTGGATCGCATCCTGGACGCGGTGGACCGCACGTTCGCCTACTGACCTGGGGAGACCAGCCATGGACAAGCAGTTCAGGCTCCCCGACGTCGGGGAGGGCCTTACCGAGGCCGACATCGTCTCCTGGCACGTCAAGCCAGGTGACACGGTGAC
>DASZJD010000129.1 GCA_035948415.1 Acidimicrobiia bacterium
GCCGCGCCGGCGACACCCCAGGCGTTGGCGGCCGCGACGGCGCTCGTCGCCATCGCCGCGATGGCCAGCAGGTAGGCGAGGACCGGCCCGATCAGCGCTCGCTGGCCGCCCTGCACCAGCGCCCGGACGAACCGGGTCGCCAGCGGCACCGCGACGGCGAGCACCAGCACGGCGCCGAGCGCGTAACTTCCGGCCGAGCCGCCGTGCAACGCGAAGCCGATGGCGAAGGCCAGCTGCGCGAGCAGGAACGAAGCCAGCCCCGGCACGAACCAGTCGTGGCCGCGCGCGCCCGTCGGGAGCATGAGCCACACGTCGCCCGCCAGGCACAGCGTCAACGCGGCCACGAACCACCCGCGCGTGTCGGCGTGGACGGGGTCCACGGTGATGGCGGCGACGACCAACGCCGCGGTCGCGGCGGGCTTGCAGAGGTACTCGAGGCGCGCCGACGCCTCGGCGACGGCCACCCAGTCGCCGACCGCGAAGACCGCCGCCACGGCGAACAGGGCGGCGGCGGTCGCGGTCACGACCGCGTTCTAGTCGCGACAGGCGTCGCCCGGCGTCGCCCCGCCCGACGAGCCCTTACGATCCGGCCTGCATGCGGCGCTCACGGGGAGCAGGCGTGACCGCCGCGGGCAGGCGGCTGCGGGCCCTCGTGGCCCGATGCCCGGGCGCGCCGACGCTGCTCGACCTGCAGCGTCGCTACGACGAGGCGCGCGGCTCGGCGCTCGCGGCGTCGATCAGCCTGTACGGGTTCCTCGCGCTCTTCGCGGTGACGGCCCTGGCCGTCGCGGTCCTCGGCTTCCTGTCGGCGGGCGGCGCCCACGTGGCGCGCGACCTCCCGAACCAGCTCGGCCTGAGCGGATCGGCGAGCCGAACCGTGCGGGACGCCGTCGACGCGGCCCGGAGGAGCCGCGCCGCGGCAACCGTGCTCGGCGGGCTCGGGCTGGCCTGGACCGGCACCAGCCTGGCGGTGGTCGTCGCTGACGCCTACGACGCGGCCTGGCAGGTCGAGCGGCGCGGCTTGCTCGACCGGGTGTTGGGGCTGGTGTGGCTCGCCGGCGCCGTCCTCGCGATCGCCGCCGGCGCGTTCGCCACCGCGGCGTGGAGCGTGCTGCCGGGCCTGTTCGCGCCGCTGGTCATCGTCGTGTCGCTGGCGACGAACGCGGCGCTGTTCCTCTGGACCTCGTGGATCCTGCCGAACCGCCGGGTGCCGCTCGCCGCGCTCGTGCCGGCGGCGCTCGTCGGCGGGGTCGCGCTGGAGGCGATGAAGCTGGTCGGCGCCTACGCCGTGCCACACCTGGTGGCACGCTCGTCGGAGGTGTACGGCACGATCGGCGTCGTGTTCGCGCTGTTGGTGTGGCTGCTGCTGTTCGGGCGCGTCGTCGTGTACGTCGCCATCATCGAGACGCGGGGGTGGGAGCGACAGCACGGCGAGCGCGAGGTGGACGTCGAGGTGCCGGCCCTGCCGACCTGACGAGGGCCGCGGTGGCGGTCGCTCAGGGTTGGAGTCGCTCGAGCACGAACCCGGCGCCGCGGCGGCGGTAGCGGAGCCGGTCGTGCAGGCGGTCGTCGCGGTGCTGCCAGAACTCGACGGTCTCGACGCCGACGAGGTACCCGCCCCAGAACGGTGGCAACGGGATGTCGTCGCCGAAGCGGGCCTCGAGCTCGGCCGCGAGCGCCTCGAGGGCGGCTCGGTCGGCGACGGGCTCGCTCTGGTGGGACGCCCAGGCGCTGATCTGGCTCGCCCGCGGCCGGTTCCGCCAGTAGGCGATCGATTCCGACGCGGGCAGGCGGCTCACCGGGCCGGTGGCGCGTACCTGGCGACCGATCTCCGGCCAGTGCCACACCAGCGCGGCCTCCGGGTTCGAGGCCAGGTCGGACCCCTTCGCGCTGTCGTAGTTCGTGTAGAAGCGGAACCCCGCGTCGTCGAAGCCTCGGAGCAGCACGACCCGGGCGCTCGGCGTGCCGGTCGCCCCGGCCGTGGCCACGACCATCGCGTCGTAGTCGCGCGCCCCGGCCGTCTCCGCCGCCGCGAACCAGCGGCGGAACTGCGCCACCGGGTCGGCCTCGACCTCGCCTTCGAGCAGCTCGGCCACCTCGACGGGCGCTCAGGCTTCCCGCGGCGTCGAGGCGGGCAACGGCCGCGCTGCCCCTCGCATCGGTGCCAGGGTAGTGACCCGAGGGCCCGCCCCATCCCGAATGGGGCCCGACGTCGAGGAGCGGCGAGATGGGGTTTCACCACGTGGCGATCACGACCCGAGACCCGGAGGCCACGCACGTCTTCTACAGCGAGGTCATGGGGTTCCGGCTCGTGCGGGTCGAGGCCTTGCCGGCCGCCGAAGGCGGCTGGGCCCGTCACCTGTTCTACGACACGGGGAACGGCGAGTGCCTGGCCGTGTGGGACATCCACGACAACCCGGCGGTGCCCACCGACTTCGAGACCTCCATCAGCCGCGGCTTGGGCCTCCCCAGCTGGACGAACCACCTCGCGTTCGCCGCCGCCGACCTCGACGCCTTGACGACGGCGCGGGAGCGGTGGCGGGCCCACGGCTACGACGTGCTGCAGATCGACCACGGCTGGTGCACGTCCATCTACATCGACGACCCGAACGGCATCGCCGTCGAGTGGTGCTGCACGACGCGCGCCTTCACGGCCGCCGACGCCGCCGACGCCGACCAGCTGCGCCGGTCGCCCCAGCCGCCCCTCGGCGAGCCGATGGCCCCCGAGGTGTACGAGGCGACGGCGGCGGTCGCCGTCCGCTGACCGGCTCGCGCCGGGTCAGCTCAGAGCCCGGCGAGGACCGGCGGTCGCCCCGAGCACACGCCGGCCGCCTTCGCGGCGATGGTGGCGACCCGGGTCACGATGAGCGTGTGCACCTGCCGGAGGTACCGGAGGCGGGTGTCGAGCCGGTGCGCGATCGCCGACCGCCCCGCCCGCAAGAGCCGAGCCTGGAGGGCCTCGGCCCGCTGGAAGGCGCGCCGGGCCCGGCGGTTGGCGTCGGCGAGGCGCGCCCACTGGGATCGGGCCCGGGCGCAGATCGCCGGCTGGGGCGCCGGCCGCACCCCGTCCGTCGCCGCGCCCGCCGGGACCGCCAGCGGCACGATCAGGGTCAGGCCGCCGAGGGCCACCGCGGCGGCCACGAGCCGCGGCAGGCCGGCCCGTCGGCTGGGCGCGGTCAGGGGAGCGTCTCCTCCGTCAACGGCGACACGATACGGCGCAGCCTGACCAGGTCGTGTGAGCGTTGCGTCAGGGCTCGACCAGCGGTCCCTCAGGTCCGCGAGTGCGGGCCGGCGCCGGTCGGCACGAGCTCCCAGGCGGATGCCGATCCTCGGCCGGCGCCCTCGAGAGGCCCGGGTCCGGAGGCTCATCGCGACGCTGCCCGGCGCTCGCGCCACCCGGGGACGCCCGTCCCGAGGATCCGCTCGAGGCGCGACCGGTTGTACCGCTGGACGACGATGCACGGCGCGTTGGCGATGAGCCCGTAGCCGAGCATCGCCAGCGCCAGCCACCAGGGGTTCCAGGCGAAGAACACGGGCGCGAGGAGGAGGATGGCCCAGTGCGCCCGCTCGGCGCGGCGGGTCTCGAGCAGGAACCGCTCGAGGTCGGCGCGGTCGTGACCGGCGAGCCGACGCTTCGAGACGCCGCCCCGGAACAGCGACCCCGCCTCGGGGAGCGCGTCCTTCCACGCCTTGACCCGCAGCGCCCGCTCGTAGACGCGACCGTCCCGCTCGAACCGGCGCAGGCGGAGCGAGCCGTCCCGAGCCAGCGTCTGGGCCGAGAGCCGGTGGGCGGCGTACCCGCAGATCGTGCTCCACAGCGCCCACAGCCCCGCGTCCGAGACGGCGATGAGGACGTTGCGCGTCGAGCCGAGGGTCGCGGTCACCGGCTCCGACCGTCGGCGCCCCGGAGACGGATCGTGCGCCCCTTCCACCGGACCTGACCCCGCGCCGTCAGGAGGAGCGATCCGAGGAACACGGCCACGAACAGCGCCGCCAGCACGGGGTAGAGGGCGGCGGCGGCGATCCCGAAGTTGCCGAGCTGGCGCAGCATGACGAAGCACTGCACCGCGAACGCGGCGTAGAGGAGCAGCCCCACGCTGCTCCCCCCGAGCGCGTCGAAGCCGGTGACGAGGCAGGCGGCGACCCAGGCCACGATGGCGACCAAGCGCGGGAGCGGCGTGGCCGCGGCGCCGGCGGCGAAGTTCTTCGCGAACCCCTCGAGCAGCCGGTCCGGCCGGTCGTACATGCGGAAGGCGACGAGGTCGCCGCCGGCGAAGCA
>DASZJD010000130.1 GCA_035948415.1 Acidimicrobiia bacterium
CGCGTCGCCCTCGCCGGCCCGGATGGCGTGGGCCGCCATGCGGATCGTCTGCAGCGACGACGAGCAGTAGCGGTTGACCGTCGCCCCAGGCGCCTGCGGGATGCCGGCGAGGAGGCCCACGACGCGGGCGACGTTGTAGCCGGACTCGCCCGCGGGCTGCCCGCAGCCCCAGAGCACGTCCTCCACCGTCTCGGGGTCGAGGGCGGGCACCTGGTCCAGCACGGCCCGCACGACGAGCGCCGACAGGTCGTCGGGGCGGCAGTCCACGAGCGAGCCCTTGTTGGCCCGGCCGATCGGGGTCCGGGTGGCGGCGACGATCACGGGTTCGGGCATGGCGGGATCTCCTCGGCGCCTGGGATGCTGACCCCGGTCTACCCCCGGTCGGGGCCCAGGAGCGAACGAGACCGGGCCGGTGCCCGGGCCCCGGGACCGGCGAGCGAGGAGCGCACGTGGCCTACCAGCCCATCGAGAACTACGGCGTCATCGGGGACCTCCAGACGGTCGCCCTCGTCGGCATGAACGGCTCGATCGACTTCTGCAGCTTCCCGACCTTCGACTCGCCGACGATCTTCGCCGCCCTCCTCGACCACGAGCGCGGCGGCCACTTCTCGATCCACCCCGCCCGGTCCGACGTCACGTACAAGCAGATGTACCTGCCCGACACGAACGTGCTCATCAGCCGGTTCCTGACCGGCGACGGCCTCTCCGAGGTGTCGGACTTCATGCCCGTCGGCATCTACCCCCACGACCACCCCCGGGTGCTCGTGCGGCGGGCCAAGTGCGTCCGGCGGTCGGTGCGCTTCGACCTCGTGTTCGACCCCCGCTTCGACTACGGACGGGCCGACCGCACCGTCGAGGTGCGGGACGGCGAGGTCGTCTACGCGTCGACCGGCGGCGACGGGACGGCCTTGCGCCTGCGCACCCCCGTCCCCCTCACCGTCGACCGCCACGGCGTCGCCCGGGCCAGCTTCGAGCTGCAGGCCGGCGACACCGCCATCTTCGTGATGGAGGAGGTCGCGGAGGGGACGATGAGCTGGTTCGCCGACCCCGACCACGGGCCCGAGGCGTTCAAGGCCACGGTGAACTTCTGGCGGAGCTGGATCGGGCACTCGGCCTACACCGGTCGATGGCGCGAGATCGTGAACCGGTCGGCGCTGGTGCTGAAGCTCCTCGTCTCGCAGACCCACGGGTCGCTGGTGGCGGCGCCGACGTTCGGGCTCCCCGAGGAGATCGGCGGGGAGCGGAACTGGGACTACCGGTACACGTGGATCCGAGACGCCTCGTTCACGGTGTTCGCGCTGATCCGCCTCGGCTACACCGAGGAGGCGGGCGCCTTCATGCGCTGGATCCACGACCGGTGCATGGACCTGAACCCCGACGGGTCGCTGCAGATCATGTACGGCCTCGACGGGCGCAAGATCCTCACCGAGGAGGTCCTGCCGCACCTCGAGGGCTACCGGGGCTCGGCGCCGGTGCGCATCGGGAACGGCGCCTACAACCAGCTGCAGCTCGACATCTACGGCGAGCTCATGGACGCGGTGTACCTCTACAACAAGTACGGGGAGCTCGTCCCCTACGAGCTGTGGAACAACCTGGTCCGGCTCGTGGACTGGGTCTGCGACCACTGGCAGCTCCCCGACGCGGGGATCTGGGAGGTGCGCGGCGGCCACCAGGAGTTCCTCTACTCGCGGCTCATGTGCTGGGTCGCCGTCGACCGGGGGATCCGCCTCGCCGACCGGCGCTCGTTCCCCTATCCGTTCTCCCGGTGGCGGGGGGTCCGCGACGCGCTCTACCACGAGATCATGACGTCGTACTGGAACCCCCGGCGCCGCACCTTCATCCAGTGCCTCGGCACCGACACCGTCGACGCGTCCACCCTCCTGATGCCGCTGGTGAAGTTCATCAGCCCGACCGACCCGCGCTTCCTCGACACCCTGGCGGTGGTGAGGGAGGACATCGTCGACGACTCGCTCGTGTACCGCTACAAGATCGGGGCCGCGGCCCGGGACGGGCTGAAGGGCGAGGAGGGCACCTTCAACATGTGCTCGTTCTGGCTCGCCGAGGCCACCGCCCGCGCCGGTGACGTGCAGCGCGGCCGCTTCCTCTTCGACAAGACCCTCGGCTACGCCAACCACCTGGGCCTCTTCGCCGAGGAGCTCGGCCCCCAAGGCGAGCACCTCGGCAACTTCCCGCAGGCGTTCACCCACCTCGGCCTGATCAGCGCCGCCTACTCGATCAACCGCAAGCTCTCCGACGCCGGCTGGGTCGGCTGACGCGTCGCGGCCCTCGTCCGAGGCCGGTCGCCGGCGGCCCGGCGCCTACGATGCCGCCACCGCGTGGCACGGGGGACGCCGCGCGGCACGGGGGGAAGCGATGCGGACACGGACTCGTGGATTCGTCGGGGTCCTCGCCGCCCTGCTGGCGGTGACGACGCTGGGCGCGGTGCGGGCGGCCGGCGCCGCCTCCGGCCCGAAGCACGGCGGCACCGTCACGTGGGCGGTCGAGGCCGAGACCCCCGGCGGCTACTGCGTCTCCGGCAACGCGCAGCTGGCGCCGGGGGGCATCCAGATCGCCAACGCCATCTACGACACGCTGACCACCCTGAACAGCAAGGGTCAGGTCGTGCCGTACCTGGCGAAGGACGTGACGCCGAACAGCGACTACACGCAGTGGACGATCACGCTGCGGCCGGGCATCAAGTTCCACGACGGCGAGCCGCTCGACGCCAGCGCGGTGAAGCTGAACCTCGACACGTCTCGCGGCGCCAACCCGAAGGTGGGCGCGCCGCTCAGCACCTTCGTCGACCAGGACATCGCCTCGGTGACGGTCACGGGGCCCCTCACGCTGGTCGTGGGGATGCACACCCCGTGGCCCTCGTACCCGGTGTACCTGTTCGGCTCGGGCCGGTCGGGGATCGCCGCGCCGGCCCAGCTGTCGGGCACCCAGACCTGCCCCACGAACCTGATCGGCACCGGGCCCTTCGAGCTCGTCGACTGGGTACCGAACGACCACCTCACGGTGAAGCGCAACCCCAGCTACTGGCGGCCGGGTCTGCCCTACCTGGACAAGATCATCTTCAAGCCCGTCCCCGAGGCCGCCTCCGAGCTCAACGGGCTCCAGGGCGGCGACCTCGACCTCATCCAGACGTCGTCCACGGAGAACATCAACGCCCTCCGTGACCGCAAGCGGTCGGGGCAGGTCGGCGAGTTCGACACCGACCAGGGCGCGGACGTCGGGTACGGGATGCTGAACCTCGAGAAGCCGCCGTTCAACGACATGACCGCCCGGCTCGCGGTGGCCTACGCCGGCGACCGCAACCAGCTGAACCAGATCCGCAACAAGGGGATCGAGACGCTGGCCACGGGTCCGTTCGGGCCCGGCACCCCCTACTTCCTGACCCCGGCCCAGGCCCGGGCCGCCGGCCTCCCGAGTCACGACCTGGCGAAGGCGAAGGCGCTCGAGCGCCAGTACGAGGCGGCCCACGGCGGCCAGCACATCGCCTTCGAGCTGCTCACGGTCAACGACCCCGAGCTGCTGGCCCTCACCGAGGTCGTGAAGCAGCAGCAGTCGCTCGCCGGCATCGACGTCACGATCCAGCAGGTCGACCAGGCGACGCTCATCAACCGCGTGCTGGGCGGCTCGTTCAACCAGGCGACGTTCCGGAACCAGCCCCAGGACGACCCCGACACCCAGTACGTGTGGTGGCACAGCGGCTCGCCGGTCAACTTCAGCCGGATCAAGGACCCGATCATCGACAACGACCTCGAGCAGGGTCGGCTCACGACCGACCCGGCCAAGCGGGCCGCGATCTACCGCGACATGAACCGACGGTTCGCGGCGCAGGTCTACGAGCTCTGGACCTGGTACACGAGGTGGGCCGTCGGCTACTCGAACGGCGTCCGGATCAGCGGGGTGCCCCTCCCCGACGGGCACGGCCAGCCGTTCCCGATCTTCGAAGGGGCCCTCCAGGTGGTGGGCGTCTCGAAGAAGTGACGCGGCGCGGGGGAGCGCCGCCGGCGCGGTCGACTCGGTCGCGACGGCCGATGTCGGTCGCGCCGACCTACGATGCCCGCGACCGCAGCAGGGGGAAGCGGATGCGCACATCGGCCCGTGGGTTCGCCGCGACGGTCGTGGCCGTCATGACCGTGACCACGCTCAGCGGGGTACCGGCGGCGCACGGCGCCGCCGGCGGCCCGAAGCGCGGCGGCTCGATCACCTACGCGATCGAGGCGGAGACCACCGGCGGCTTCTGCCTGCCCGCCTCGCAGCTCGCCGCGGGCGGCATCGAGGTCATCACGGCGATCTACGACACGCTCGTGACGATCAACACCAAGGGCGACCTCGTGCCGTATCTCGCCCAGTCGGTGACACCGAACGCCACGTTCGACACCTGGACGATCCGGCTCCGACCCGGGATCAAGTTCCACAACGGCGAGGCCCTCGACGCGAACGCGGTGAAGCTGAACCTGGACACGTACCGCGGCGCCAACCCCAAGATCGGCGCGCCCCTCAACACCTTCGTCTTCAAGCCGATCACGAGCGTGACCGTGAGCGATCCCCTCACCGTCGTCGTGCAGATGAGCTCCCCGTGGCCGGCCTTCGAGGGCTACCTGTTCGGCACCGGTCGCGTGGGGATGGTGGCCCCGGCGCAGCTCGCCGACATGAGCACCTGTGCGACCAACATGATCGGGACGGGTCCGTTCAAGCTCGTCGAGTGGGTGCCGAACGACCACCTCACCGTGCAGCGCAACCCGAGCTACTGGCGGCCGGGGCTGCCGTACCTCGACCGCATCAAGTTCGTGCCGGCCCAGGACGCGCAGTCGCAGCTGAACGGGCTCACCGGGGGCACGTTCGACGTGATCCAGACGCGAAGCGAGCAGAACATCCTCGCCATGCGCGACAAGAAGTCGTCCGGCTCGATCACCGAGATGGACACCGACCGCGGCTCCGAGGTCGGCTACGGGCTCCTGAACGACGCCAAGCCGCCCTTCAACGACCGGCTCGCTCGCCTCGCCGTGGCGTACGCGGGTGACGCGAACGAGCTGAACCAGATCCGCAACAAGGGCCTCGAGACGATCGCGACGGGTCCGTTCGCGCCGGGCACGCCGTACTACCTGTCGTTCCCGGAGGCCAAGGCTTCGGGCTTCCCCCACCACGACCTCGCGAAGGCGAAGGCGTACGCGAAGCAGTGGTCGGCGGCCCACGGTGGGCAGCAGCTCAGCTACGAGATCACCACCGCGACCGATCCCTCGCTGCTCGCGCTCACCGAGCTCGTCAGGGAGTTCAACGCCCGGGCCGGGATCAACGTCTCGATCAAGCAGGTCGACCAGGCGACGCTCATCAACCTCGCCCTCTCGGGCAACTTCCAGCAGGCCACCTGGGAGAACCATCCGCAGGGCGACCCGGACGGCCTCTACGTGTGGTTCCACAGCAAGTCGCCCGTGAACTTCAGCGGGATCAGCGACCCCGTGATCGACTCGGACCTCGAGCAGGGCCGGGTCACGACCGATCCCGCGAAGCGGGTGCAGATCTACCGGGACATGAACCGGCGATTCGCGTCCCAGGTCTACGAGCTCTGGACCTGGTACCAGCACTGGGGCGTCGGCGCCCAGACCAACATCGGTGGCCTGAACGGCGTCCCGCTCCCCGACGGGCACGGGCAACCGTTCTCGTTGTACGCCGGCGTCGTCCCGACGGTCGGCCTCTACAAGCGGTAGCCGCTCAGGTCGCCGCGGGGCGGGAGGCGACGAGCGCCTCGCTCACGTCCCAGAGGCGACGGGCGGCGTCGTCGTCCCTCGCGACGCGCGACACCGCGGCCGGCCGGCAGCGGGCGAAGTACTGGCCGGTGACGTCGGCGACGTCCGGGCTGGACGCCAGGTAGACGGAGGTGCGGGCCCCGCGGGCGGGGCTGATGGCGAACGGCCGGGCGAGCGTCATCACGACCTCGCCGGCGAGGCCGGCGTCGCCGTCTCGGGCCAGGCGGCTGGCCACGAACCCGGGGTGCAGCGCGTTGGCGGTCACGCCGGTGCCGGCGGCGCGGCGGGCCAGCTCGCGGGCGAAGTAGACGTTGGCGAGCTTCGAGCGGTTGTAGGCGCCGAGGCCGCTGTACGCGCGCTCGGCCTGCAGGTCGTCGAACCGCAGGCCCGTGCGGGCGCTCTTGTGCGCGTGGGAGGCGACGACGACCACCCGCGCCGGGGCGCTGGCCCGCAGCCGGTCGAGCAGCAGGGTGGTGAGCAGGAAGTGACCGAGGTGGTTCACCCCGAACGTCGTCTCGAACCCGTCCTCGGTGACCGTCCGCTGCATCTGGACCAGGCCGGCGTTGTTCACGAGCACGTCCAGGCGGGGGTAGCGGCGTCGCACCTCGTCGGCGCAGGCCCGGATCGACGCGAACGAGGCCAGGTCGAGCGCGACGACGTCGACGCTCGCGCCCGGCACGCGCTCGCGGACCTCGGCCGCCGCGGCCGCGCCCCTCGACGGGTCCCGGGCGGTGATCGCGACCCGGGCGCCGTCGCGGGCCAGCCCGAGCGCGGTCTCCTTGCCGACGCCGGCGTTGCCGCCGGTGACGAGCACGGTGGCGGGCGTCGCGTCGGCCACGTCGGCACCGTACCGGCGGGCCCGCGCCGCCGGGCTCAGTCCTCGATCGTGATGGCCTGCTCGGGGCAGTTCCGCTCCCCGCTGCGGGCCTGGTCCTCGAGGCCGGGCGGGACCTCGACGACGAGCAGCACGCAGTGGCCGGCGTCGTCGGCGCCGAACACGTCCGGCCCGAGGGAGTAGCAGCGGCCGTGGCCGGTGCAGGCCTCGGCGTCGACCCGAACTCGCATCGCGCCGAAGCGTAACGGGGCCTCCTCGGCGGAGGGGGGGCTCGTCGACCCCGCCCGGCCCGGGCCGGGGCGCCCCCGGCGCCGGTCCCGGCCGTCCCGGGCCCCGGCTGGGACGCTCCGTGGGCACCCGCCACAGGGAGTGGCAAAAAAGTGAAATCGGGGGTGGGGCCCGGCGTTGGACCCGATGCATAGCTTGTCCACACCTCCTACCCCACCTAGCCCGAGCCGCGGTCGGTGGCGCCGCCCGCCCCATCCCTGCCCCCGGCGTCACCGGCAGCGGCCGGACTGGTGGAACCACTCGACGGAGGCCCCCGGTCCCGGTCACACTGAGAGGGCGATGGGTCCGGCCGAATCGGACGAGCTGCGTCCGGCGGTGTCGCCGGACCTCGATGAACGCGCCCTGGTGGCGCGGGCGCGCACCGACCCGGCCGCGTTCGGGGTCCTCTACCGCCGCTACGTCGAGCGCATCTACGCCTTCGCCTTCCGGCGCACCTGGGGCCCGGAGGCCGCCGAGGACGTCACCGCCGCCACCTTCGAGCGGGCGCTGCGCCACCTCGGACGCTTCGACGCCGACGGCGCCGGCTTCGGCCCCTGGCTGTTCCGGATCGCCGCCAACGAGCTCGTGGACCACTACCGGCGGGAGGGCCGCAGCCGCAGCGACCGGGGCCAGCGCGGCCTCCACGTCCTGGCCGGCCACCCGGTCGAGGACGACGTCGAGGGCATCGAGCGCGACGACGAGGTCCGCCGCATGATCGACGCCCTCGGCACCCTGCGACCCCGGTACCAGCAGGCGCTCACGCTCCGCTACCTCTCCGGCCAGTCGGCGGACGACGCCGCCGAGGCGATGGGCTGCTCGAAGGCCGTGCTCGCCGTCACCCTCCACCGGGCCCTCGGGGCCCTCCGGCGCGCCGTCCTGGACACGGCCGAGCCCGAGGCCAGCTGATGGCGACGAGACGCGACGTCCAGGCGGGGCTGGCCCGGCTCGGGGCCCGACCGGTCGCCCACCCGTCGCCCGAGTTCGTGGCCGGACTCGAGCGTCACCTCGTCGGCGCCGCGGCGCGGATCGGGGCGGGCGCACCGCCCGCCGACCTGCGCCAGCGCCTGGCCTGGCTCGGCGACCAGCCCGTCGTCGGCCCGTCGCCCGAGTTCGTAGCCGGCCTCGAGCGTCGCCTCATCGGCGCCGACCGACCGGCGGGCACGCTCGTCGCGCTGCCGGCCCGCCGCCGCCCCGCGGCCCGGGTCGTCGCGGCCGTGGCCGCCGCCGCCGTCGTCGTCCTCGGCGGCGCCGCGCTCGGCGGGGCGCTCCTCGGCGTGTTCTCGCCCAGCGCCAGCCCCGGTCACGGCCCCCTCGAGCTGAAGAAGGCCGTGAACACCCAGGTCGTGCTGCCCGACGGGCGCCGGGTGACGGGTCGGAGCGGCCTGAGGCTGCCGAACGGGGCGGTTTTGTCGACGGGCCCGAACGGTCAGGCCTCGGCGGGGTCGTTCCAGCTCGGCCCCGGTCTCCAGGGCACGATCGACGCCGGCCGGATCCACCTGACCACCCCGCAGCTGCCGCCGGTGACCACGCCCACGCTGCCGTCCCCGCCCCCGGTGACGACGCCGAAGGTGACGACCCCGGCGCCGCGGCTGCCGCCGTTCACGCTGCCGCCGGTGACGCTGCCGGTCCTGCCGCCGGTGACGCTGCCGCACCTGCTGCCGCACTGACCGCCCTCACCAGGTCAGGTGCGCCCGCACCGGCCGGTGGTCCGACCCGCAGTCGTCGAGGACGCCGGCGTCGGTGGCTTCGACCTCGCCGCCGCGCACGAGCACGTGGTCGAGCTGGCTGTGCGGCCACCGGGCCGGCCACGTCCGTCCGGTGACGGTCCGCCGCCACCCGGGCCCGAGGAGCGCCACGACCGGCGGTCCCCAGAAGTTGCAGTCGCCGGCGACCACCGTCGGCACGCCGGCCGGCGGCAGGAGCCCGGCGAGGCGACGCAGCTGCAGCACCGGCCCGTGCGGCAGCCGGGAGGTGAGGTGCACGCCCACGACCCGCAGCGGCGCGGCGCCGCCGTCGAGCTCGACCTGCGGCAGCCGCCGCGCCGGGGCGGGGTCGCCGCGCGTCGGTCCGACCGGCAGGTCCGGCAGCGGACGCGCTGCGACCCGGGTGAGGACCGCGGTGCCGGCGGTGCCCTCCCCGCGGGGGTCGTGGTGGGGCCAGCGGCTGTGCCGCGTGGCCCGGCCGGTGGCGGTGTGGTGGACGGCGAACCCGTGCTTGGCCGCGAACTCGTCGACCGCGCCCGGCCCGCCGTCGGGTCGCCAGACCTCCTGGATCACCATGACGTCCGCCGCCAGGGCCGCAAGCACGGCCGGCAGGTCGTACGGAACGACGCGGCCGCGCTGCGCGTAGAGGCCGTAGTGCGTGTTGAAGCTGACGAGGCTGATCGCCGCCATGGCGGCGCTCACCCTACGAGGGGGGCTCCGGCTGCTCGCCGTCACCGGGGAGGCGGACGACGAAGCGGGCCCCGCCGATGGGGGCGTCGTCGATCGTGACGGAGCCGCCGTGCCGCTCGGCGATCGACCGGACCATGGCCAGGCCGAGGCCGGCGCCGCCCCCGGCGCGGCCGCGCCCCTCGTCGAGGCGGGTGAACCGGTCGAAGACCCGCTCCCGGTCGGCGACCGGGACGCCGGGGCCGTCGTCGTCGACGACGAGCCACACCGACCCCTCGCCGGTCGCCACCGACGCCGCCACCCGGCTGCGGGCGTGGCTGCACGCGTTGTCGAGCAGGTTGCGCACGAGGCGGAGCAGCTGGCGGGGGTCGCCGGTGACCCGCCCGGCCGAGACCCGCGACGTGTCGATCGGCACCGGCCGCACCCGGCCGGCCTCCTCGAGCACGAGGTCGTCGACGTCGACGTCGGTCGGCGCCGGCGCGGCCTCCTCGACGCGAGCGAGCTCGAGCAGCTCGCCGACCGCGGCCTCGAGACGGTCGTCCTCGTCGAGCACCCGGCGAGCCACCTGGGGCCAGTCGGCCCCGCCGCCCCGGCGGAGGGCCACCTCGAGCTGGGCTCGGATCGCCGCCACCGGGCTGCGGAGCTCGTGCGAGGCGTCGGAGACGAACTGCCGCTGGCGCATCGACGACTCCTCGAGGCGGTCCAGCATGGCGTTCATCGTGTGGGCCAGGCGGCCGACCTCGTCGCCGGTGTCGGGCTCCGGGACCCGTCGGTGGATGGTGCTGCCGGTGATCGCGGCGGCCTCGGCCCGGATCGACTCGACCGGGCGGAGGGCCCGCCCGGCCAGGTGCCAGGCCAGCAGCGCGGTCGCGGCGACGAGCGCCGGGACGCCGATGAGCAGCGCGTCGGTCACGCTGTGGACGGTGCGGTCCACCTCCCCCAGCGAGCGTCGGGCGATGAGCGTGACCTGGCCCTGCTGGGTGGCGACCCGCTCCTGGGCCCGCACCGACTGGCGCGTCGGCAGCGGCGACGCCGCGCGCAGCCCGGGCAGGGTGAAGAGCTGGCCGTCGGGGCTCTCGAGGATGATGTCCGGCGGGCCGCCGGCGCCCGGGTCGCTCGGGAAGTTCAGCTGGTCGGGCGCCCGTCCCGCCTGCAGCTGGCGGGCGATCATCGCCAGCTGGTCGCGGTTCGTGCGCTGGATCTCGCTCACGATGTTCGCGTGCACCGATCGCACGAGGCCGTAGGACGCCGCCGCCAGGCCGACGGCGACGAGGCCGGCGGCGGCGAGGGTGATCCGCACCCGCACCGACCCGAACCACCGGCGGACCAGGTCGCGGGGGTGCATGTCAGCTGGCGGCGGCGAGGTGGTAGCCGGCGCCGCGCACGGTGCGGATCAGGCTCGAGCCGAAGGGCTGGTCGATCTTGCGCCGGAGGTAGCCGACGTACACCTCGACGACGTTCGGGTCGCCGGCGAAGTCGATGCCCCACACGTGGTCGAGGATCTCCGACTTCGACGCCACGGTCTCGCCGCGGCGCATCAGGAACTCGAGGACGGCGAACTCGCGGGTCGTCAGCCGGATCTCGGCGCCGTCCCGGGTGAGCCGCCGAGCGCCGGGGTCCAGGCGCAGCGGCCCGAGCTCGAGGATGGCCGGCCGCGGCGGCGCACCGCGCCGGAACAGGGCCCGCAGCCGCGCCAGCAGCACCACGAACGAGAACGGCTTCGAGAGGAAGTCGTCGGCGCCGGTGTCGAGCGCCTCGGCCTCGTCCCACTCGCCGTCCTTCGCGGTCAGGATCAGGATCGGCGTCCAGATCTCCTCGTCGCGGAGGGTCTTGCAGACCCGGTAGCCGTTCATGCCCGGGAGCAGCACGTCGAGGACGATCGCGTCGTACGAGCCCTCGCGGGCGCGCCAGAGGCCGTCGAGGCCGTCGTGGACGGCGTCCACGTCGAACCCCTCGGCGACGAGGCCCTCGGTGATGGCGTCGGCGAGGTGCACCTCGTCCTCGACGATCAGCACCCGCATGTCGCGCATTGTGCCCGGTGACCCCGGTCCCGGCGCCGGCAGGCTGAGAGCGCGCTCAGGATGGCGGGCCGATGAGCTCCCAGAGGTTGCCGGCGGGGTCGGTCGCGAACACGTGTCGGCCGCCGTCGAAGGTGAGGCCCGAGCCCGGGTGCTGCCCGTCGCCCGCGACCCGTGCGAGCACCTCGTCGAGGGCGTCGCCGAGGTCGATGGCGGTGTGCGCCCGCGCCGACGGATGGTGCTCGGCGTCGACGGTGAGGTGCACCTGGGTCCCGTCGTCGGCCTCGAACCAGTGCAGGGTGCCGAAGCCCGACGCGTCCGGGCCCGGCTCGACCGGGCGGTAGCCGAGGACGTCGACGAGCCAGCGGGTCTCGGCGGGGACGCCGTCCTCGGGGACGCAGAGGTTGACGTGGTCGAGTCGCACCGCGCGCGAGCCTACCCAGATGGCGGTTCCCGAGATCCCGGTGACCGGCGACCTGGTCGCCGACCAGCTGCTGGCGGAGAACCCGTTGGCGCTCGTCCTCGGCATGCTGCTCGACCAGCAGGTGCCGATGGAGTGGGCGTTCAAGGGCCCGTCGACGCTCCGCGACCGGCTCGGCGGGCTCGACGCCCGCGCCATCGCCGCGATGCCGCCCGACGACCTCGAGGCGGTGTTCCGGGCCAAGCCGGCGCTGCACCGCTACCCGGGCTCGATGGCCAAGCGCACCCACGCCTTGTGCCGGTTCGTCGTCGACGAGTACGGCGGCGACGTCGGCGCCATCTGGCGTGACGCGCCGAGCGGCGCCGAGCTGCTCGCCCGCGTGCGCGCGCTACCGGGCTACGGCGACGAGAAGTCGAAAATCTTCGTCGCGCTGCTCGCCAAGCGCCTCGGCGTGCGCCCCGAGGGCTGGGAGGCCGCGGCGGCGCCCTTCTCGGACGCCACGCCGCGCTCGGTGGCCGACATCGACTCGCCCGAGACCCTGGCCCGGGTCCGCGACTGGAAGCGGTCCCAGAAGGCCCGTGGCCGGGGGAAGGCCGAGTGATCAGGTAAGATGGATCTCTGACGGGCACCGCCGGTGCTCGTCGGGTCTTCCTCGTTCTCTCCGGAACGGTCCGGGTCGTGCCATCGAGGACGACCCCGCCGCCATCACCTCGCGGCGTCCCGAACCGAACCGTTGAGCAAAGCGAGCACCTTCCCCATGACCACCGCCACCACCTTCGAGGCGCTCGGCGTCTCGCCCGACCTCGTCGCGGCCCTGTCCGAGCAGGCCATCGACGAGCCCTTCCCCATCCAGACCCTCACCATCGCCGACGCCCTCGCCGGGCGTGACGTCTGCGGCAAGGCCAAGACCGGCTCCGGCAAGACCCTCGCCTTCGGGCTGCCCCTCATCGAGCGGGTGCAGCCGGCGAGCCCTCGGTGCCCGACCGGCTTGGTGCTCGTGCCCACCCGCGAGCTCGCGAACCAGGTGTTCCAGGTGCTCGAGCCCCTCGCGGCCCGGCGCGGGCACCGGGTCGCCGCCGTGTACGGCGGCGTCGGGTTCGAGGGCCAGCTCGCCGCCTTGCGCGCCGGCGTCACCATCGTCGTCGGCACCCCGGGCCGGCTCATCGACGTGCTCGAGCGCGGCGAGCTCCGGCTGAGCGCGGTGCAGGTCCTCGTCCTCGACGAGGCCGACCGCATGCTCGACATGGGGTTCCTGCCCCAGGTCCAGAAGATCCTCTACCGGCTCGAGTCGGAGCCGCAGACGATGCTGTTCTCGGCCACCCTCGACGGCGCCATCCGGCGCCTCGTCGACCGGTACATGCGAGACCCGGTGTTCCACGAGGTGGCGTCGAGCGAGCCCACCGTCGACGAGATGGAGCACCGCTTCCTCCTCGTCCACCAGATGGACAAGGCGAAGGTGACGGCGGCCATCACGCGCGGCGCCGAGCGCACCCTCGTGTTCACGCGCACGAAGCGGGGCGCCGACCGGCTGGTCTCCGACCTGCGGCGCGAGGGCGTGAAGGCGGCGCCCATCCACGGTGACCTCCGCCAGGCGATCCGCGAGCGGGCCCTCGCCGACTTCGGCGCCGGCAAGGTCCCGGTCCTCGTCGCCACCGACGTCGCCGCCCGGGGCCTCCACATCGACGGCGTCGACGTCGTGCTCCACTACGACCCCCCCGAGGACTTCAAGGCCTACCTGCACCGCTCCGGGCGCACCGCCCGCGCCGGCGAGACCGGGGTGGCGGTGACGCTGCTGCTCTGGAACCAGGAGAACGAGGTGCGCGCCGTGCGCCGCCCGCTCGGCATCACGACCCCGATCGTCGAGGTGTTCTCGAACGACCCCCGCCTCGCCGACCTGCGGTCCCTCGACGCGGCGGAGGCCAGCGTCCCGGCCTGACCGAATCGGGCCCGGCCGGCGGACCCCGCCGTGCGAGGATGGGGTCGTGGCCCGCATCTCGCGCAAGATCGGCGCGATCACCGAATCCGCCACCCTGGCCGTCGACGCCAAGGCCAAGGCGCTGCGCGCGGCGGGCGAGCCCGTCATCGGCTTCGGCGCCGGCGAGCCCGACTTCCCGACGCCGCCCCACATCGTCGACGCCGCCGTCGCCGCCTGCGCCGACCCCCGCAACCACCACTACACGCCGACGGCCGGCTTGCCCGAGCTGCGGGCCGCCGTCGCGGCCAAGACCGCCCGCGACTCCGGCCTGGTCGTCGAGCCCAGCCAGGTGCTGGTCACGAACGGCACCAAGCAGGCGGTCGCGGAGGCGTTCCAGGTCCTGCTCGACCCCGGCGACGAGGTGCTGCTGCCGGCTCCCTACTGGACGACCTACCCCGAGGCCATCGCGCTCGCGGACGGCACCCCAGTCCCGCTCCCGACCACCGAGACAACCGGCTTCCGCGTGTCCGTGGACGCGCTCGAGGCGGCCCTGACGCCGCGGACGAAGGCGCTGCTGTTCGTCTCGCCGAGCAACCCCACCGGCGTCGTCTACCCGCGCCACGAGGTCGCCGCGATCGGACGCTGGGCCGTCGAGCGCGGCCTGTGGGTGGTGACGGACGAGATCTACGAGCACCTGACCTTCGGGGAGCACCGGTTCTCGTCGATGCCGGAGGTCGTGCCCGAGCTCGTCGACCGCTGCATCGTGCTGAACGGCGTGGCGAAGACCTACGCCATGACCGGCTGGCGGGTCGGCTGGATGCTCGCGCCGCCGGACGTGGTGGCGGCGGCGACGAACCTGCAGTCGCACACGACCTCGAACGTCGCCAACGTGTCCCAGCGGGCCGCCCTCGCCGCCGTGTCCGGCGACCTGGCGGCGACGACGGCGATGCGCGACGCGTTCGAGCGGCGCGGCCGCACCATGTACGAGCTGCTGTCGGCCATCCCCGGTGTCCGCTGCCTGCCGCCGGAGGGCGCCTTCTACTGCTTCCCGTCGTTCGTCGAGCAGCTCGGACGGGAGATCGGCGGCCGCACCCCGACGACGAGCCTCGAGCTGTGCGAGCTGGCCCTCGACGAGGCGCGGGTCGCGCTCGTGCCGGGGGAGGCGTTCGGAGCGCCGGGCTACGCCCGGATGTCGTTCGCGCTCGCCGACGAGGAGCTCGTCGAGGGCGTGGAGCGCCTCACGAAGCTGCTGCGCTGACCGTCGACGCGCCGTCGCGCACGAGCCGCTCGAGGTCCCGCAGCTCTCGGCGCATGCTGGCGCGGAGGTAGGCGACGATGCCGAGGCGCAGCGGCCGGAAGTACCACGGGAGCCGGTACTGCTCGTAGTGCACGACGACGCAGGCGTCGTCGTCCACGGCCTCCACCGTGAACCCGCCCTCGATCGTCGAGCCCCTCCGGGGCCGCGGGGCGTTCCGGCTGTGGAAGCCGGAGGGGTGCAGCTCGTAGAAGAACTCGCCCCGCCACGGCACCCCGGCGAAGTGCCCGCGCACGGTGTAGGAGCCCGCGGTCGATGACGTCTTCGTCACCGTGACGGCGTCGGCCTTCACCTCGGTCCGCTCGATGTTCTGGATGTCCCAGACCGCGGCCCGGGCGCGCGCCGGCGGCACCGCCATCGTCCGCCGGCTGACGACCGTGACCCGGCTCGGCATCGCGCCTCCGACCGGTGAGCGGCTCAGTGCGGGCCCAGGGCCCGCCGCAGGGCCTCGAGGCGCCCGGGCACGATCGACCACCAGACCCACCGGCCCTGCTTCTCGCCGGTGATGAGGCCGGCGTCGGCGAGGATCCGGGTGTGGTGGCTCACCGTGGGCTGGCTCTTGCCGAGCGGCTGGAGCAGGTCGCAGGCGCAGATCTCGCCGGCGTCGGCGATGAGGCTCAGGAGCCGCAGCCGCACCGGGTCGGCGAGGGCGGCGAAGGCGCGGGCGAGGTCGCCGGCCTGGGCCTCGTCGAGCGGGGCCGCGAGCAGCGACGCGCAGCAGTCGCGGGACCCGAGGGTGGCGGCGGCCTTCGGCGCCATTAAGCCTCCCACCGTGATCGAACCCTGTGATTGACAGCTATCGATGCATTCGCGATACTCGATACATCGACGAACGGCAATCTAGCAGGAGCCCGACCCCATGTCTCGCCTACAGCTCGCCCTGAACGTCGACGACCTCGACGCCGCCGTCGAGTTCTACCGCCGGCTCTTCGCCACCGAGCCGACGAAGGTGCGGCCCGGCTACGCGAACTTCGCCGTCGCCGACCCGCCCCTGAAGCTCGTGCTCTTCGAGGGTCGAGGCGAGGCCGGGACGCTGAACCACCTCGGGGTCGAGGTCGACACGACCGACGAGGTCGCCGACGCCGAGCGGCGCCTCCGGGGCGAGGGCCTGGCCACCGCCGTGGAGGACGACGTCGCCTGCTGCTACGCCCGCCAGGACAAGGTCTGGGTCGACGACCCCGCGGGGGCGCCGTGGGAGATCTACACCGTGCTGGCGGACGTCGAGATGGCGCCGGGCCAGCTCCGGACCGCCGACCCCGCGTCGCCGGTCGCGGCGTGCGCCGACGACACTGCGTGCTGCTGACCGCCCGGCGGCTGCTGGCCGAGTTCCTCGGCACCGCCTTCCTCGTCATCGCCGTCGTCGGCTCGGGCATCGCGGCGGCCCGCCTCAGTCGAGGCGACGCGGGCCTCGAGCTGCTCGAGAACGCCGCCGCCACGGCGGCGGCGCTGGTGGCGATCATCCTCGCCCTCGGCCCGGTGTCGGGCGCGCACCTGAACCCCGTGGTCACGCTCGTCGACCGCGTCTTCGGCGGGCTCGGGACCGGTGAGGCCGCCGGGTACTGGGCCGCGCAGGTCACGGGTGGCGTGGCGGGCACGGTGCTCGCGAACCTGATGTTCAGCCTGCCCGCGGTCGAGCTCTCCCGCCACGCGCGCACCGGCGGCGGCGTCTGGCTCGCCGAGGCGGTGGCGACGTTCGGGCTCGTCCTCGTGATCTTCGGCGTGGCCCGCTCGGGCCGCGCCGGGCTGGCCCCTTTCGCCGTCGGCGCCTACATCGGCGGGGCGTACTTCTTCACCGCCTCGACGAGCTTCGCGAACCCGGCGGTGACGATCGCCCGCATGCTCTCGGACACCTTCACGGGCATCTCGCCCGCGTCGGTGCCCGGGTTCGTGGGCTTCCAGCTGATCGGTGGCGTCGCCGCGGTGGCGGCCATCCGCGTGCTCTACCCCGACGCCGCCGGGGCCGCGCCGCGCGTGGTGCTGCCGCACCCGACCGAGGAGGCCGCGTGATGACCACGGAGCGCGACGATCGAGAGCTTCAGTACCACCTCGGCGTGGTCGAGCGGAACGTCCGCCGGGAGTTCGCCGGCACCTTCTCGGACGAGACCGTCGAGCGGTTCCTCCGCGAGAGCGAGGCCGCGTTCCGCGACGCCCGCGTGCAGACGTTCGTCCCCGTGATGGTCGAGCGCTTCGCGCGGGAGCGCCTTCGCGCCCTCGCGCAGGCCGAGGGCACGGTCGCCAAGGACCGGCCCGAGGTCCTCTTCGTGTGCGTCCACAACGCCGGCCGCTCCCAGATGGCGGCCGCGCTGCTCGACGACCGGGCCAAGGGCCGGGTGCACGTGCGCTCGGCCGGCAGCGAGCCGGGGGAGTCGATCAACCCCGCCGTCGTCGGCGCGCTGGCCGAGATCGGCCTCGACGTCACGCGGGAGTTCCCGAAGCCGCTGACCGACGAGGTGGTGCGCGCCGCCGACGTGGTGATCACGATGGGGTGCGGCGACGCCTGCCCCGTCTATCCGGGCACGCGCTACCTGGACTGGGAGCTCGACGACCCGGACGGCAAGAGCCTCGAGCAGGTCCGGCCGATCCGCGACGAGATCGACCGCCGCGTCCGCGAGCTGCTCGACGAGCTGGTCGGCGAGCCGGCCTGAGCCCGCGCCCGAGCGTCGCCGGCGGAGGGCACGGCGGGCGACAACATCGTCGGTCAAACCGCCGGTCGCCGCTACCCTCGGCGGGCGTGGCCCCCCGCGTGCTCGTGACCGAGGAGCTGGCCGCGCGCGGCCTGGACGCCATGCGCGGCGCCGGGCTCGAGGTGGACGAGCGGCTCGGGCTGTCGCCCGAGGCCCTGCTCGACGCCGTGCCGGGCGCCGCCGCGCTCGTCATCCGCAGTGCCACCCGGGTCGACGAGCGCGTCCTCGAGGCCGGGACCGACCTCGTCGTCGTCGGGCGAGCCGGCATCGGCCTCGACAACGTGGACGTCGAGGCCGCGACGCGCCGGGGCGTCATGGTCGTGAACGCCCCCCAGTCGAACGTGCTCTCGGCGGCCGAGCACACCGTGGCGCTGCTGCTGGCCCAGGCCCGCAACATCCCCCAGGCCGACGCCGACCTGCGAGGCGGGGCGTGGAACCGGTCGCGCTGGGAGGGCGTCGAGCTGCACGGCAAGACGCTCGGGATCGTGGGCCTCGGGCGCGTCGGCGTCCTCGTCGCCCAGCGCGCCCACGCCTTCGGCATGCAGCTCCTCGCCTACGACCCGTTCGTAAGCAGCGACCGGGCCCGCCAGCTCGGCGTGGGCCTCGTGGCCGACCTCGACGACCTCGTCCGGCAGGCCGACTTCCTCACCATCCACCTGCCGAAGACCCCCGACACCGTCGGCCTCGTCGGCGCCGAGCTGCTCGCGCACGCCAAGCCGACCCTCCGGATCGTCAACACCGCCCGCGGCGGCATCGTCGACGAGGCCGCACTCGCCGACGCGATCCGCGACGGGCGCGTCGCCGGCGCCGCCCTCGACGTGTTCGCCATCGAGCCCACGGTCGAGTCGCCGCTCTTCGCCCTGCCGAGCGTGGTGGTGACACCCCACCTCGGGGCCTCGACCGCCGAGGCTCAGGACAAGGCGGGCCACACCATCGCCGAGCAGGTGGTGCTGGCGCTCCGGGGGGAGTTCGTGCCCTACGCCGTGAACCTGGCCGCGACCGAGGCGAACGCCACCGTGCAGCCGTTCCTGCCCCTCGCGGAGCGGCTCGGCGCCCTGTTCACGGCGCTGGCGGGCGGCGTCGTCGACACCCTCGAGGTGTCCTACGAGGGCGAGATCGCCGACTACGACTGCCGGGTGCTGACGCTGGCGGTGCTGAAGGGCGCGCTCCAGCGCGTCGTCGACGAGCCCGTCTCGTTCGTGAACGCCCCGCAGCTGGCGGCGAGCCGGGGCGTGTCGGTGCGCGAGACGACCTCGGCGTCCGCGGCCGACTACGTGAACCTCATCACCCTGCGCGGGCGGCGCGGCGACGACGCCGCGCACGTGGCGGGCACGCTGTTCGGCAAGCGGGCGGCGCCGCGGATCGTCGGCATCGACGACCACAGCGTCGACGTCCCGCCGTCGCGGTACATGCTCGTCGTTCGCAACGTCGACGAGCCCGGGCTGATCGGCACGGTCGGCACCATCCTCGGCGAGGCGCGCGTGAACATCGCCGACATGGACGTGGGCACCAACGCCGAGGGGGCGCCGGCGCTCATGGCCATCGCGACCGACACCCCGGTGCCACGCGACGTCGTCTCGCGGCTCCGGGCCGAGCCCGGGGTGCTGTCCGCCCGCGCCATCGAGCTCGACTGACCGAACGCGCCGGCGCCTCAGCGCTGGGCGCGGCGGAGCCCGTCGGCCTCGGCGGCGGTCGCGTCCTGGTAGCAGCGGTCCGGGATGGTGCGGCCGTAGCTGGCGCCACCGGGCTCGTGGAAGATCCCGCTGCGCAGCTTGGCCTTGACCGGGTGGGACGCTGGGCAGGCCTGCTCGACCGGCGCCACCCAGCGGTCGCGCCGCGCGCCGACCGCGGGCTCGGGGCGCGGCGGGGGCGGGAACGGGACGGGCTGGGGCTCCCAGCCGGCGTCGCCGAGACGCCGGTTCTGGTCGATGGCCCGCCAGAGGGCGAACGCCGCGCCGGCGAACACGCTCACCCCGATTGCACGCCAGAGGCCGCGACGCCGCATCGCCCACCATGTTCCCACGCCAACTGACTTGTAATCCGGTTCGGCGACGGTCATCATGGTGTTGATGACCGAGCAGCACTCTCCGATCTGCGACTACCAGGGCCTGCTCCTTACGTAGCGGCGAGCACACCCGTGCTCGCGGACGCCTCCTCGTGCCTTCGGGCCGAGGAGGTTTTTCGTGCGGCGAGCAACCCGAGACTGGAGCCAGCGATGAGCGACCACCTGAGGATCTTCGACACCACGCTGCGGGACGGCGAGCAGTCGCCGGGGATCTCCCTCGACGTGGCCGAGAAGCTCGAGATCGCCGAGCAGCTGGCCCGCCTCGGGGTCGACGTGGTCGAGGCCGGCTTCCCGATCGCCAGCATCGGCGACTTCGAGGCCGTGGAGGCCATCGCCAAGGGCGTGCGCGGGCCGGTGATCACGGCGCTGTCCCGCACCGGCTTCCAGGACATCGACCGGGCATGGGAGGCCGTCCGCCACGCGGAGCGGCCCCGCATCCACGTGTTCATCGCCACCTCGCCCATCCACATGGCCAAGAAGCTGCGCATGACCGAGGAGCAGGTGCAGGGCGAGGTCGTCGCCGGGGTCGCCCGGGCCCGCTCCTACTGCGCCGACGTCGAGTTCTCGCCCGAGGACGGCAGCCGCTCCGACGTGGACTTCCTGTGCGCGGTGCTCCAGCTGGCCGTCGACCAGGGCGCCACGACGCTGAACATCCCGGACACCGTCGGCTACGGCGTCCCCGAGGAGTTCGGGGGCCTGATCGCGCACGTCCTGGCGACCGTGCGCGGCGACTACGTCGTGTCGACGCACTGCCACAACGACCTGGGCCTGGCCGTCGCCAACTCGCTGGCCGGCGTCCGGGCCGGCGCCCGGCAGGTCGAATGCGCCGTCAACGGCCTCGGGGAGCGCGCCGGCAACGCCGCCCTGGAGGAGATCGTGATGGCGGTGCGGACGCGCAGCGACTACTTCGGAGGAGTCGAGACGGGCGTGCGGACCGAGGAGCTGGCCCGCACCTCGCGGGTCGTGTCGCGGCTCACCGGCTACCCGGTCCAGTACAACAAGGCCGTCGTCGGCCGGAACGCCTTCGCGCACGAGTCCGGCATCCACCAGCACGGCGTCCTCGAGGACCGCGAGACCTACGAGATCATCGACGCCTCGACCGTGGGCCAGGAGGCGGCCCAGATCGTGCTCGGGAAGCACTCGGGCCGCCACGCCTTCGCCGACACCCTCGAGAAGATGGGGCTGCGGCTGCAGGGCGACGCGCTGAACCAGGCCTTCGTCCGGTTCAAGGAGCTGGCCGACCGCAAGGTGCAGCTGACCGAAGCCGACCTCGAGGCGATCGTCGCCGAGGAGCTGGGCATCGGCGCCGTGCACCGGTACGCGATCGCCAGCCTCGACGTGCACGGCGGGACCCAGGCCACGCCCACCGCGAAGGTCGTCCTGACCGACGGGTCCGCGAAGGTCGAGGGGGAGGCCGAGGGCAACGGGATGATCGACGCCGCCATCGCCGCCATCAGCCGGGCCACCGGCGTCACCGGGACGCTCGTCGACTTCAAGGTGTCGTCGGTCACGGGCGGCGGCGACGCCCTCGGCGACGTCGTCGTCCAGCTCGCCGCCGGCGGCATCAAGGCCTCGGGGCGCGGCGTCGCGACCGACGTCGTCGAGGCCTCGGCGCGCGCCTACCTCAACGCCGTCAACAAGCTGGTGCGCCTGCAGAGCCGGGGGCCGCGTGAGCGAACGGTCGGGCCGTGACCGTCAACCTCTGGTCGGAGGCGAGCCACGCCCGCGACTACCTGGCGCGGCGCCAGTCGATCCCGCACCGCGACGAGGGCTACGCGGCGGTGCTCGAGTTCCTCCCGCCGGCGCCGCGCCGCGTCCTCGACCTCGGGACCGGCGACGGCGAGCTCCTCGCCCGCATCCGCGCCGTCCACCCCGACGCCGACGGCGTGGCGGCCGACTTCTCGGCCGAGATGCTCGAGCGAGCCCGAGCCCGGTTCGCGGCCGACCCGGCCGTGACCGTCGTCGAGCACGACCTCAACGAGGGCCTGCCCGACCCGTGGGGGACCTTCGACGTCGTCGTCTCGTCCTTCGCCATCCACCACCTCGACCACCGCCGCAAGCGCGGCCTCTACCGCGAGGTGCGAGACCGCCTCGAGCCCGGCGGCGTGTTCTGCAACCTCGAGCACGTCGACTCGGCGACGCCCGAGCTGCACGACGCCTTCCTCGTCGCGATCGGCTCCTCCCGCGCCGACGACGACCCGTCGAACCAGCTCCTCGACGTCGGGACCCAGCTGGCCTGGCTGCGCGAGCTCGGGTTCGAGCAGGTGGACTGCCACTGGAAGTGGCGGGAGCTGGCGCTGCTCGCCGGCGTCGCGCCAGGCTGAGCGGCCCGCACCGATCCACCAACCTCCGGGGGCAGCGATCCGCACCCGCGAACGGGAGCGACGAGGAACCGTGCGAACGGCCGGGCACGCGCTGCCCCTCGCCGTCGCCGTCGCCCTGCTCGCGGCCGCGATTCCCACGGGCGCCGCCGAGGCAGCTCCGAGGCCGACGGCGACCGAGATCGGCGTGTCGGCCTCCGAGCTGCGCATCGCCGTGATCGCCGACGTCGACAACCCCGCCGAGCCGGGCCTGCACCAGGCGAACGTCGACGCCGTTCGCGCGTTCGCCCGTTCGCTGAACGCGCACGGCGGGCTCGCCGGGCGCAAGGTCGTCGTGGACTTCCTCGACTCCCACCTCAGCGCCAGTGACACCCAGAACGAAATCATCCAGGCCTGCCAGCACGACTTCGCGCTGGTCGGGACGGGGGCCTCGTTCGTGAACGACACCCGCCCGCTCGTCTCGTGCCCCGACCAGCGAGGTCAGCCCACCGGCCTCCCCGACCTCAGCACCTTCGCCCTCGACGTCGGCTACGCGTGCTCGCCCGTGAGCTTCCAGATCGCGCCGTCGCCGCTGGACTGCCGCACCACCGGCCAGTCGCCGCAGCGCTACCGGGTGCAGGTCGGCCCGGCGCAGTTCTTCCTGCGGCAGCACCCGGGCCTCCACGGCCAGTACGTGCTGTCCGGCGATCTGGCGTCGGTCCGGAACGCGGCGCTGCCCCTCGTGAACGGCTGGACCCAGGCTGGGGTCCGTGCCGACGGGGACGGCACCGACTTTGTCTCGTCCCTGGCGCCTCGGAGCGCCCTGACCCCGATCGTGCAGAGCCTCGCGTCCCATCAGTCGACCTTCGTGTACGCCGGCGTTCCGGTCTCGGAGGTCGCCGCCTTGCGGGCGGAGGCCACGCTGCAAGGGCTGCGGTCGGTGAAGGTCTGGACCTGTCCGTTCTCGTGCTACGACCGGACCCTGCTCGGCGCGGGTGGCGCCGACGTCGACGGTGAGCTCGTGACGAGCACGGCGGTGCCGTTCGAGGAGGCCGGCGCGGTGCCGGCCCTGGCCCGGTACCTCCGGGCCGTCGGGCCGAGCAAGGCCACCGGCTTCGGGGTGCAGGCCTGGGTCGCCGGGCTGCTGCTCCAGCGCGTCGTGGACACCGTCACGCGGGGCGGGGGGCCGAACGCCCTGACCCGCAGCGCCTTCCTCGCCGGCCTCAAGGCCGTCCGGGGCTTCACGGCCGACGGAATCCTCGGCGCCACCGACATCGGCGACCGCCGACCGAGCGACTGCTTCCTCGTGCTGGCGGTGAGGGGCGGCCGGTTCACCCGCGCCTACCCCTCGAAGGTCGGCACCTTCGACTGCCGGCCGACGAACACGCGTACCATCACCCTGGATCTTCACTGACGACACGAGCGCACCAGGAGGTGCCGGGATGGGCCGCGTCCAGCTGGCGCTGAACGTCGAGGACCTCGACGCCGCCATCGACTTCTACTCCCGATTGTTCGGGACCGGGCCGGCCAAGGTCCGGGACGGGTACGCCAACTTCGCCATCGCCGACCCGCCGCTGAAGCTCGTCCTCGTCACCGGCTACGGGAAGCCGGGGTCGCTGAATCACCTCGGCGTCGAGGTGCCGGGCCGCGACGACGTCGACGCCGCGAAGCGGCGGCTCGCCGACGAGGGGCTCGACACGACCGTCGAGGACGAGACCGAGTGCTGCTACGCCACCCAGGACAAGGTGTGGGTGAGCGACCCCGGCGGGGCCTGGTGGGAGATCTACACCGTCCTCGCCGACTCGGACGTGTTCGATCCCCGTGACGCCGAGGCGACGTCGAGGCCGTAGAGCCGCGCCGCGTTCGTCGACACCATCGCCCGCACCTCGTCGAGGGGCAGACCTCGGAACTGGTGCTCGATGGTCAGGCGCGAGCTCGGCCAATCGCTCGTGTCGTGCGGATAGTCGGAGGACCAGCACACGTGGCCCGGGTGCAGGCGGTCGAGGTGCTCGAGCCCGACCCGGTCGACGATGAACGTGGCCCACACGTTGCGGCGGAACAGCTCGCTGGGCATCGCCTGCATGCGCTCGACCGCCTCACCCACCCAGCGGTAGCGCAGGAACATGGCGTCGAGCTGCTCGAGCGCGGTCGGGATCCAACCGATCCCGGCCTCGGCGAGGGCCACCCGGACGCCCGGGCAGCGCTCGAAGGCGCCGGAGAACAGCAGCGTGGCCGCCAGCTCGATGGCGTGGGCGCCGGCCTTCGCGGCGCCGGCCACGGCGAGGAACGACAGCGCCCGCGTGTCCGGCCAACGGGACACGCGAGGCGCCACGAAGCTGCCGATGTGCACCGCGGCCGGGAGCCCGGACGCCTCCACCGCCCCCCAGAAGCGCTCGTCGTCCGGCTCGGGGTCGCGGCTGCCGTTCGGGAAGCAGGACAGGAGGAACCCGCGGTGGCCGAGGGCCAGGGCGACCTCCAGCTCGGCGAGGGCGTCGTCCACGCCCGTGGTCGGCATGACCGCGAGCCCGGAGAGGCGGCCGCCGGTGTCGCGGCAGAACTCGGCCAGCCACTCGTTGTACGCCCGGACGCAGCAGCGCTGGAGGTCGCGCTCGTGGGCGCAGACGCGGGCGCCTTCGAGCGTCACCGACGGGTAGAGCACCTGGCGGTCGACGCCGTCGGCGTCGAGGTCGGCGAGACGGGCCTTGGCGTCGTAGCTGCCCGGCCGCATGTCCGAGTAGCGGCCGCCGTCGGCGCGGAACTGCACGACGCTGAGCCCGGCGGTGGCGCTGAGCCCGACCGGCCGGGTGGCGGCGCCGTCGTCGAACACCCACCGGTCGCCGCCGTGGTCGTCGCGGACAACGCGTGGTGCCCGGTCCCGCCACTGCGGCGGGACGCGGTCCTGCCACAGGTCCGGCGGCTCGTTGACGTGGGCGTCGGCGTCGACGATCGGGACGTCGAGGTCGGCGATCGAGCGGAACGTGCGCTCCACGGCGGGCGACGCGGGTCTCAGGCCTTCGCGGCGACGAGCAGCGAGTAGCCGGCGATCCCCTCGCGCACGGCCCGCTCGGCCGCGGCCACCCGGTCGAGCGCGGCGTCGAAGTCGACGCCGTCGAGGGCCGCGACCTTGGCCAGGCGGAAGGCCCGCAGGCGGCCGTCGATCTGGCTGATCATCTCGGCCAGGGCATCGTCGTGGGCCTCGGTGCGGGTCACGGTGAGGCCGGCGCGGTCGAGCAGCGCCACGTAGTCGGCCACGGGCCGGGCGTCGGCCATGCAGGCGACCCACCCCGCCAGGCTCTGCAGCTCGGCGTCGAGCCGGGCCGGGTCGAGGGCCACGTCGGTGATCCCGACCCGGCCCCCCGGCCTCAGCACCCGTGCCATCTCGGCGGCGGCGGTGGGCTTGTCGGGGAAGGTGCAGAAGGCGCACTCGCAGACGACGGCGTCGACCGAGGCGTCGGGCAGCGGGATGCGCTCGGCGTCGCCGACGTGGAACCGCACCTGCTCGGCCACGCCCCGCTCGGCGGCCAGGGCGCTGGCGCGCGCCACCGCCTCGACGCCGAGGTCGACCCCGTCGACGGCGACGCCGAACTCGGCCGCCAGCAGGAAGGCGGTGGCGCCCGGTCCGCTGGCGACGTCGAGGACGCGCTGCCCGGCGCGCAGGTCGAGGGCCTGCCCGAGCCGCCGGGTGAGGGCCAGGCCGCCGGGGTGGTAGCTCTCGCCGAGCATCAGCGCCACCGCGTCGTGCTGGTAGGCGGCGGCGCAACAGACCTTGACGTCGGCTGCGGTCGGGCCGGAGGCGGTCACCGCAGGGCCCGGCCGACGTTCGTCGCGTTCGCCGGGACGTGCCCGTCGCCGTCGGCCTCGTGGGTCTTCGAGCCGTACCGGGTCGTGAGCAGCACCGGCTGCAGGTCCGTCGCGTTCGGCACGATGGTCGGCACCGACACGCCGCTCAGCTGCTCGCGGACCTCCTCCCGGTAGCCGACCGAGTTGTAGGCGCAGAAGGGGATCAGCCGCCCGTCGGGGGTGATCTCCTCGACGCAGCACTTCATGAGCTGCTTGACGTTCAGCGTGTACGGGTCCTGGAAGTCCTGGATCACGATCATGAACGCCGAGTCGGTGAGCGTCTTCAGCGCCTCGGGCAGGTCGATCCCGCACACCGCGCACTCGAGCTGCTCCTGGGTCATCTCGGTGCCGGGCGTGGCGGTGGCGCTCCAGAGCTTCTCGAGGGCGTGGCGGATGTCCATGTCCGGCATGACGCGGTTGCTGACGTAGTCGAGGTAGTCCTCGATCTTGATCAGGCGCGGGATCGGCACCACGTTCTCGCCGTCGATGAGCAGGTAGGTGATGCTCCGACAGGTGGGGAAGCAGCACGGCACCGGGAAGAAGTCCGAGACCCGGAACCACTCCGGCACCTGGTCCGCGAGGCCGTGGACGATCTCCGCGTTCGTGAGCCGCTGCATCGGGTCGAACTCGATGTGGCGGCCGGAGTGGGTCACGGGCTGGAACGCCACCGAGCGGACGGCGGGGTGCTGGATCCCGAAGCGGACGATGTCGCCGAGCTCGTGCTCGTTCAGGCCCTGCTCGATCGCGGCGACGAGGGTCACCGTGAGCCCGGCCTCGGCACAGTGGTCGAGGGCGGCCTGCTTGGCCCGGCGGAGGTCGCGGCCGCGGATCTCGAGGTGGGTGCGCTCGTTGAAGCCGTCGAACTGCAGGTAGATGTTCGGCTTGCGGTCGAAGCTGGCGAGCGCCTCGACGAAGCGCCGGTCGTGGGCGAGCTTGATCCCGTTCGTGTTCAGGTTGACCGTGCGCACGCCCTTGTCCATCGCCAGCTGGATGAAGTCGAGGATCAGGGGGTGGATCGTGGGCTCCCCGCCGGAGTACATGACGACCTCGGGCTCGCCCTCGGAGGCGACGAAGGCGTCGAGGGCGGTGGCGCACTGCTCCATCGTGAGCGAGAACCCGTCGGGCTGGTGGCCCGAGTCGGCGAAGCAGATCGGGCAGTCGAGGTTGCAGTTGGTGTTGACCTCGATGATCCCGAGGCAGGCGTGCTGCTTGTGGTCCGGGCAGAGCCCGCAGTCGAGGGGGCACCCGTCGACGACCTCGGTCTGGGTCTCGAGCGGCATCGTGCCCGGCTTGTTGAAGCGCAGCGAGTCGAAGTACATCTGCGCGTCGCCGTAGAGGAGCGCCTCGAACTGCCCGTGCTCCTTGCAGCGCTTCCGCATGAAGACGCGGTTGTCCTTGACGTTGACCTCGGCGTCGACGACGGTCTTGCAGACCGGGCAGATGCTCTTCGTGTACTCGAGGAACACCTCGTCGCGGTCGACCTTCTGCCGCGGCGAATTCGTGATCGTCATGTGGACCGCCCTCCCAGACCCGGCTCCCCGGCTCCCGTACCTTATTGATGTCTTCGCCGCCACGGCTGGCTCCGGATGCCTCGGCCCTCCGAGCGGGCTCGGGGTCGGGGCTTCAGAGCGGCCCTCACGGTGCCGATGCTTCGGCCTGGGCCGTGCGACCACGGGAGGACGGGCCTTGAAGGTGCTGGCGGTCGGGGCCCACCCCGACGACGTGGAGCTCGGCTGCGGGGCCACGCTGCTCCGGCACGTCGCCACCGGCGACGAGGTCACGATCCTCGTCCTGACGACGGGCCAGCGGGGCCGGGTCGAGGGCTTGAGCCGACGGGCCGAGCAGGAGGAGGCCGCCCGCCGCCTCGGTGTCGGCCTGCGCTGGGCCACGTTCCAGGACGGGTCGGTGCCCGACGGGCCCGAGACGGTCACCGTGATCGACGAGGCCCTCGCGGCCACGAGGGCCGAGGTCCTCTACACCCACGCCTCCCGGGACACCCACCAGGACCACCGGGCGACGGCGACCGCGAGCCTGGCGGCGGCCCGACGGCTGGCCACGATCCTCCAGTACGAGACGCCGTCCACCCAGGCGTTCGAGCCCACGATCTACGTGGACGTGGCCGGCACGGTCGAGGAGAAGCTGGCGACCCTGCGCTCCCACCTGTCCCAGGTGCTGCGCCAGGGGCCGGTCGACCTCGAGGCGATCGAGGCCCAGGCCCGGTTCCGGGGCTTCCAGGGCCGGGTCCGCTACGCCGAGGCCTTCGAGCCGGCTCGGCTGGTCTGGAACCTCGCCCAGCCGGCCGCCGGCGCGGCGGTGCTGCCGTTCGCGGTCGCCGCTACCGGCTGACGCTCGGCAGCCAGCCCGGCCGTCGGGCCTCGTGGGCGGCGATCTCGCCGTCGTGCCCGAGCGTCAGTGCGATGTCGTCGAGACCGTGCAGCAGCCGGTGGTGGGTGTGGTCGTCGAGCTCGAACGGCTCGTCGAGGTCGAGGGCGGGGACTGCCACCCGCCGATCGACGACGTCCACCACCACCTCGAGGGTCGGGTCGTCGTCGAGGGCGTCGAGCATGCGGCGGACCACCGGCTCGGGGAGGACGACCGGCACCAGGCCGCCCTTCAGCGCGTTCGTCCGGAAGATGTCGCCGAACCGGGGCGAGATGACCGCCTCGAAGCCGTAGTCCTGGAGCGCCCAGACCGCGTGCTCCCGGGACGAGCCGGTCCCGAAGTTCGGGCCCGCCACGAGGACGCGGACGTCGTCGTGCTGGAAGTGGGCCCGGTTCAGCACGAAGTCGCTGCTCTCTCGCCACTCCGAGAACAGGCCCTCGCCGAAGCCCGTGCGCTCGACCCGCTTCAGCCAGTCGCTCGGGATGATCTGGTCGGTGTCGACGTCGGACCGGTCGAGCGGCACCGCCCGGCCGACGATCTCGCGGACGGGGTCCACTGCTACACCAGCTCGTCGGGGGCCGCGAAGTGGCCCGCGACCGCGGGCGCGGGCGCCACCGCCGGCGACACCAGGTGGGTCCGGCCGCCCTTGCCCTGGCGGCCCTCGAAGTTCCGGTTCGACGTCGAGGCGCAGCGCTCGCCCGGCTCGAGCTTGTCGGGGTTCATGGCCAGGCACATCGAGCAGCCGGGCTCCCGCCACTCGAAGCCGGCGGCCCGGAACACCCGGTCGAGCCCTTCCGCCTCCGCCTCGGCCTTGACCCGCTGGGACCCCGGCACGACGAGGGCCCGCAGCCCGTCGCGCACGGATCGGCCGTCCAGCACCCGGGCCGCCGAGCGCAGGTCCTCGAGACGGGCGTTCGTGCAGGAGCCGATGAACACGGTGTCGACGGCGATGTCGCGGATCGGGGTCCCTGGCTCCAGCCCCATGTAGCGCAGCGCCAGGCGGGCGGCGTCGCGCTGGTGCGGCTCGGTGAAGGAGTCCGGGTCCGGGACGGCGTCGTCGATGGTCACGGTCTGGCCCGGGTTCGTGCCCCACGACACCGCCGGGCGCAGCCGGGCCGCGTCGAGGCTGACCTCGTGGTCGAAGGTGGCGTCGGCGTCGGTCGCCAGCGTCTGCCACTCGTCGAGGGCTCGCTCCCACGCCGCGCCGCGGGGCGCGAAGGGCCGACCCTCGAGGTACGAGAAGGTGGTGGCGTCGGGCGCGACCATGCCGGCGCGGGCGCCGGCCTCGATCGACATGTTGCACACGGTCATGCGGCCCTCCATCGAGAGGCCGCGGATCGCCGACCCCCGGTACTCGATGATCGAGCCGATGCCGCCGCCGGTGCCGACCCGGGCGATGATCGACAGGACCACGTCCTTGGCCGTCACGCCGGCCGGCAGGTCCCCGTCGACGGTGACCGCCATCGTCCCGGGGCGGCTCTGGGGCAGGGTCTGGGTCGCCAGCACGTGCTCGACCTCGCTGGTGCCGATCCCGACGGCGAGGGCCCCGAAGGCGCCGTGGGTCGACGTGTGGCTGTCCCCGCACACGATCGTCATGCCGGGCAGGGTCAGGCCCTGCTCGGGCCCGATGATGTGCACGATCCCCTGGCCGGGGTCGCCCCGGCCGTAGAGGCGAACCCCGAACTCGTCGCAGTTGCGGGCCAGCACCTCGATCTGGCGGGCCGAGACGGGGTCGGCGATGGGCCGGTCCACGTCCGTGGTCGGCACGTTGTGGTCCATCGTCGCCACGGTCAGGTCCGGTCGGCGAACCCCACGGCCGTGGAGGCGCAGCCCGTCGAAGGCCTGGGGCGAGGTCACCTCGTGGATGAGGTGCAGGTCGATGTAGAGGAGGTCGGGCTCGCCGGGCGCGGCGCGGACCACGTGGCGGTCCCAAACCTTCTCCGACAGCGTGGCCATGGGCCCTCCCGGCGCCCCAGTCTGCCAGCCCCGATTCCGGCCGGCCCCGGAGATCGCCAGCGACCCCTTCACCGGGGCGAAACCAAACCGAAACACGCCCTGCCTACCGTGACGGCCGACATGGACGACGTCGCCCTCGTCCGATGGCCCGACGACGCCGGCCGGCTGGAGGCCCTGCGCGCCGCTCGGTCACCACGGCTGCTGCTCGTGGGCTCGGGCGTCACGCCGCCGGTGGTCCGCGACCCGCTCGAGGACTGGGTGCGGCTGCCCGCCGACGACTCCGAGTTGGGGGCTCGGCTCGAGACGCTGCGGGCCCGAGGCGGAGCGGGCGCCGCCGTCCCCGAGGTCGACGGCGACGGGCTGCTCCACTACCGGGACCGCTGGGTCGCGCTGTCACCGGTCGAGCGGTCGCTCGCCGTTGCCCTCACCGAGCGGTTCGGCGCCGTGGTCGGGCGAGACGCGCTGGCCCGGCGGGCGTGGCCGGACGGGACCCCGACCCGGAACGCCCTCGACGTGCACGTCCTTCGCTTCCGCCGCCGCATCGCCCCGCTCGGGCTCGAGCTGCGCACCGTCCGCGCCCGCGGCTACCTCCTCCAAGGCGCGCTCGGCACCGGAGCCGCCTGAGGGCCGAGCCCCTCGGACCGGCGTCGGCCGCGCCGCGCGACGCTGGCGCCGTGAGGCTGGGCGTCGACACCGGGGGGACGTTCACCGACCTGGTCGCCGAGGACGGGCGAGTGGTGAAGGTGTCCTCCACCCCCGACGCCCCCGCCCGCGCCGTGCGCGACGCCGTCGGCCGGGTGGCGCGGCGTCCGGCGCTGCTGGCCCACGGGACCACCGTGGCCACGAACGCGCTGCTCGAGCGCCGGGGCGGCACCGTGGCGCTCGTCACGACGCGGGGCTTCGCCGACGTGGTGGAGATCGCGCGCCAGACCCGCCCGTCGCTCTACGACCCGCACGTGGACCGCCCGCCGCCGCTCGTGGACCGTCCGCTGCGCCTCGAGGTCGACGGTCGCCTCGACGGCCGGGGCCGGGAGCTGGTGCCGCTCGACGCGGCCGGCGTGCCGACCGTGCCCGACGGGGTCGACGCCGTGGCCGTCAGCCTCCTCCACGCCGACCTCGACCCCACCCACGAGCGGGCCGTGGCCGCGGTGCTGCGCGAGCGGGGCCTCGACGTCACCTGCTCGCACGAGGTGTCGCCCGAGTTCCGCGAGTACGAACGGACGGTGACGACCGTCGCCAACGCGCTGCTGCGGCCGGTCTGCCGCGACTACCTCCGCGCGCTGACCGACCTCGCCGACGAGGTGCTGATCATGACCTCGGCGGGCGGGCTCCTCCCCGCCGCCGAGGGCGCGGAGCTGCCGGCGGCGCTCCTCCTCTCCGGTCCGGCCGGCGGCGTCGGGGCGGCCGCCGCCGTCGCGGCCGCGTGCGGCTACCCGGACGCCGTCTCCTTCGACATGGGCGGCACGAGCACCGACGTCTGCCTCGTCCAGCGCGGGGTGCCGGCGCCCGCGCCGAGCCGGCTGGTCGCGGGCTACCCGATCCGCCTGCCCGCGCTCGACGTCCACACCATCGGCGCCGGGGGCGGGTCCGTCGCGCGGCTCGACGCCGGCGGCGCGCTCGTCGTCGGTCCCCGCAGCGCCGGCGCGGTCCCCGGCCCGGCGTGCTACGGCCGGGGCGGGCGCGAGCCGACCGTCACCGACGCCGACCTCGCCCTCGGCCGCATCGACCCCGACGCCACGTTCCCCGACCTCGGGCGCCTCGACGCCAAGCGCGCCCGCGCCGCCCTCGACGGCGCCGGCGTGGCAGCCGCGGGCGTCCTCGCGGTCGTCGACACCGCGATGGAGGAGGCGGTGCGAGCCGTGACCGTCGCGCGCGGCGTCGACCCGCGCCAGCTGGCGCTCGTGGCCTTCGGCGGCGCAGGGCCGCTGCACGGCTGCGCCGTCGCCGACGCGCTCGGCATGCCCGTGGTCGTCGTGCCGCCCCGCGCCGGCGCCCTGTCGGCGGTCGGGCTGCTGGCGTCGCCCCGGCGCCGAGAGCTCGTCCGCAGCTGGCCGACGCCGGCCGACCCCCGAGGCGTGGACGCCGCGCTCCGGGCGCTCGGGGCCGAGGCGGCCGCGCTCGTCGGCGCGGGCGCCGCGGTCGAGACCGCCCTCGACTGCCGCTACGAGGCCCAGAGCCACGAGCTGACCGTCCCGAGCGTGGCCGCCTTCCCCGCCGAGCACGAGCGTCGCAACGGGTACGTCCGCCCGGGCATCCCGGTCGAAGTCGTGGCTCTCCGGGCGCGCGCGACCCGCGCCGCCCCGCTCCGCGTCGAGGAGCTGCCGCCGGTCGAGCGATCGCAGGTCTGCGGACCGCAGGTGGTCGCCGAGGCCGACTGCACGGTGTGGGTGCCCGACGGGTGGCTGGCGACGCCGGGTCCCCTCGGCGCCTGGCTGCTCCGCCGCCGTGGTGGCGCCCGATGACGCTCGACCCCGCGGCGCTGCAGGTGCTGGTGGCCCGGCTCACCGGCGTCGCCGAGGAGATGGGCACGGTCCTGCGCCGGGCCGCGTCGAGCCCGAACATCAAGGAGCGGGCCGACTGCTCCGCCGCGCTCTTCACCGCGGTCGGCGAGCTCCTCGTGCAGGCCGAGCACATCCCCGTGCACCTGGGGTCGATGCCGGCGGCGGTCCGCGCCGCGGTGGCGGCGGCCGGCCCCGAGGTCGACCCCGACGCGCAGTGGGTGCTGAACGACCCGTTCGCCGGCGGGACGCACCTCAACGACGTCACCCTCGTGGCGCCGGTGCACGTCGACGGGGCGCTCGTGGGCTGGGCCGCCAACCGGGCCCATCACGCCGACCTCGGCGGCATCGCCCCCGGCTCGATGCCACCCGACGCGCTGGAGATCTACCAGGAGGGGCTGCGGGTGCCGCCGGTGCGGCTCACCGACGACACGGCCGAGCTCATCGTGGCGAGCTCCCGCGCCCCCGAAGAGCGGCGCGGCGACCTGGCGGCGCAGCGCGGCGCCAACGCCCTCGGCGTCGCGCGGCTCGGCGCCATCGTCGCCGGCCTCGGCGCCACCGCCCCGCTCGCCGAGATCCTCGACTACGGGGAGCGTCGCATGCGGGCCGCGCTCGAGGCGCTGCCGGACGGCACCTGGCGGTTCGAGGACGTGCTCGACTCGGCCGGCCCTCGACCGGAGCAGCAGCGCCCGACGCGCGTCGTCGTGACGCTCCGTCTCGACGGCGACACGGCGACGTTCGACTTCACCGGGACCGACGCGCAGCGCCCCGGCAACGTCAACGCGGTCGAGGCGGTGACGGTCAGCGCCGTCGCCTACGCGCTGCGCGTCGCGACCGACCCGAGCCTGCCGGCCAACGGCGGGACGACCCGGCCGCTCCGCGTCATCGCCCCACCCGGGTCCGTGGTCGCGGCCCAGCCCCCGGTGGCGGTCGGCGCCGGCAACGTCGAGGTGAGCCAGCGCGTGGCCGACGTGTGCCTCGGCGCGCTGGCTGGGGCGGCACCGGCGCGCATCGGCGCCGCCGGTCAGGGAACCATGAACAACGTGCTGCTCGGCGGCTCGGGCTGGGTGTACTACGAGACCATCGGCGGCGGGCAGGGGGCACGGCCGTGGGCCGACGGGATGAGCGGCGTGCACACCGCCATGACGAACACCCGGGACACGCCCGTCGAGGCCCTCGAGCGGTCCCTGCCGCTGCGCGTTCGCCGCTACGCGCTGCGCCGGGGGACCGGCGGCGGTGGCGCGCACCGGGGCGGCGACGGCATCGAGCGCGAGCTCGAGATGCTCGAGGACACGACCGCGTCGCTCGTCACCGAGCGACGAACCAGCGCCCCGTGGGGCCTCGCCGGCGGCGCGCCCGGCGCGGTGGGGGAGAACTGGCTGCTGCCGGGCGGCGACGACCGCCGCGCCCGAGCGCTGCCCGACAAGGTGACGGTGGCCCTGAGCGAGGGTGACGTGCTGCGGATCCGCACCCCGGGCGGCGGCGGCTACGGCGCACCCTGATCCACCATCAGGTCCAGCCGGGCGGAATAGGTCTGGTCAGCGGGCCGATGGCGCCGACGTGGCGGGCCGATCGACGTCATCTACTGGCCGGGTGGTCCCGCGGGTGGGTCGGTCGCTTGGATCGGGATCGCCGAGTAGGCCGACACCGCGGTACCGAATCCACCCGCCGCGGGGGGTCCGGTCGCCGCGTCCGACGTGGTCGGTTGGTTGACAGTGCGCATGGCCCAGCTCACGAGGGCGGCGCCGATGGTCGCGAGGGTTGCCCCCGCTCCGACGGCCCACGCGTTGACGCCGCCAGAAGCGTCGGACTGCGTCGGCGCGCGTGACGGCGCCGCGGGCGCGACGGTGGTCGGCGGCGGAGCGGCCGTCGGGGCTGGTTGCTGCCCGGCCCCGGGCGCAATAAACGGCTCGCCGCCGCCGCCCGAGCCGGGCTGTCCCTGGTTCGGGACGACCCTGGCTCCCGGGGACGGCGGGTTCCGAGGGGCGGGCGGTGATGGTTGCGTGCTGGGCGGCGTGCTGCAGCCCGCGCCCGTCGACGTGTCGCAGGCGCTGGCGACGCCGCTGACCGACCACAGCGCATAGCCGAAGCCACAGGCCACCAGCGCGCCGAGGCCGTACCCGACGACCCT
>DASZJD010000131.1 GCA_035948415.1 Acidimicrobiia bacterium
GCCCGGTGATCCCGGGCCGCATGTCCAGTCGTGCGAGATGGTCCTGGTCGAATGCGGCGACCTCGTGGGGGAGGGCCGGACGAGGGCCGACCAGGCTCATCTCCCCCCTGATGACGTTGACCAGTTGCAGGATCTCGTCGATGCTGGTCGCGCGCAGGAATCGACCGACTCGTGTGACCCGTGGATCCGCGGTGATCTTGAATAGCGGCCCGTCCCGACGCTCGTTCCGGGTCCAGATGGCATCCATCTGACTAGCCGCGTCGACCGACATGGTGCGCAACTTGAGAACTTCGAACGAGCCGGCTCGCAATCCGACCCTTTCCTGGCGGAACAGGACCCGTCCGCCATCCTCAATCTTGATGGCGATGGCTGCGACGAGCAGGACCGGTGCCGAGAGCGCGAGCGCGAACGAGGCGACGACGAGGTCGATGGTTCGCTTGGCCACCTCTTGCCAGCGGGGATGCATCGAGGCCTCGATGTAGTAGAGGGCCTGGTGGGACATCGGGAGCGCTCGGAGCCGCCGATGGCCGATGTTCATGATTCCCGTCGAGGTCTGGACATGGACACCGGCCGCGAGCAGCCCGCGGAGCGTCTGGTTGAGCTCGCTGAGGGAGACCGCCGTGATGGCGACGAGCGCGCCGGCTCGGAGCTCACGAGCGGCGCTGACCGCAGCCGTGGTGTCGGCGATCCAGGGGATGTCGCTCTCCCAGACCTCCCACTCCTGTCGATCTCCGACGACCCCGCGTACCCGGTACCCGAGTTCGGGTTGAATTTGGAAGAGCCGGCACAGCTCGTTCGCCTCGTCGTTCGTGCCGACGACGATCACGTCGCGGGAGAATCGGCCCTTCGTGCGGCAGGCGCGGAGCCACAGGGTGTAGGCCTCCCTGAGGACCGCGAGGACGATGAACATGGCGATGGGAGTGGCGACCACCCAGCGCGTGGAGATGTAGAGACCGAGCGCCTTCGCGACGACGACGGCAATCGCGCCGGAGATGATGGCCACGCGAACGAGGCGGGTCAGTTCGACGGTGCGCACGGCGCACACCCGGGCCCGGTAGAGCCGCTCCGCCGCCAGCGCCATGAGCGTGCAGAACGTCATGATGGCGACGAACGCCGCGTCCCTCGCGCTCGTCCCCCACGCGGTCGGATGCCGAGCTGCCGACCAGGCCACCGCGGTGGCCCAGACCGCGGCGATGCCGATGGTGTCGAGTCCGATCAGTCGGGCCCGGAGGCGGACCGAGTCGCGGTTTTGTTCCCGCGCCAGGTCGAGGCGACGTGTGCTCGGGTCTGCGTGCCCGTTGGTCTCTGGATCCCGGAGGGCCGCGCCCGCGGATTGCGGTCGCGTCAGCACCGCGTTGTTCTCTTCGTCATCGGGTACCAGTGTCGCGGTCACGTTCTCCGCCCCATTCCGTCCAACTCGTGTGCTGGGTCGTGTTCGGGGTGGACCCTGAGCTTGAAGGAGCCCGGCGTCGTCACCGCGAGAGTTCCCCGACGGTCCCGAAGGAAATCCACCCCAGCCCAGTCCCAATGGTCCACAGCAGCACCGCCTACCCCAGCACCATCCGTACCATCCGGCTGCGGCCCACCTTCTGTTGCACTGTATACCACTCTCCGTAGTTCCCCGCCACAGTCAAGGTCGAATGTTGGGGAACGCGCTGGTGTCGAGTGGGTGATCAGGGCGGGAAGTCCTCTCCTCGACCACTGAACGTGCTCGCGCGACCACGAACTGCGTCCGCGAGCGCGGAACGCGGCCGGGGGGCGTGAGCCTCGGCCCGGGGTGGTCGGCATCCGGGTCTCCTGGGGCGAGCTGGTGAGGGTGTTCCTTCAAACGCAACGTCGAAGTACGGCGCTCGTTTCGCGTTGGCGGACCGAGGACGTGGGAACCGGCTGGCTGTGGCGGTTGCGTCGATGATGGTCGGCGGGACGGCGCCGGCATCCGAGCGGCCACCGACGGCTCGGGGGTCGCGACCCACGGGTGGCAGCGCGCTGGGGAGCCGCGGGGTCTTTGGGCGCGGGGCGCGCGAGTCGCCCTACGGCGGGCTCAGGGCCTGCAGGCGGTTCCACGGGATCTTGGCGAGGATCTTGTACGACGGCGTGGACCCGAAGAGGCTCGCGTACGGGTCGCCGCGGCCGGCCGCCACGTACGGCTGGCTGTCTTCGGCGCTGAGGACGACGGCGCCGGAGGTGTCCATCACGACCATCCCGTAGGACTGGAGTGCCTTGGCGATGGTCACGCCGGCGGGTGGGAGCCCGAGTCTCGTCACGTTGACCGTCGGGTCGAGCCGGAACCGTGTGCCTTCAGGGATCGCGTTGGACCCGGTGGAGTTGCCGTCGTTGCGGTTGGCGGGCGGCACTTGGACCCCGGCGGTCGTCGCGACGATGCTGACCGCGAGCGCATGATTGATGCTGCGCGCTTGAAGCTCCGAGACTCTGATCGTGCTGGCGAGGTAGGACAAGCCGCTCGCCGAGAGCCCGTACGGCCTGGGAAACACGCCGTTCGACCGGCTCGCCCGTTCGAGCCGACCCCCCCAGCATGCTGACCAGTTGCCGCCGGCGTCCCGCTGGGCCTGCCAGAGCTCCCACTCGGTGTCGATCGACGGCTGCGAGATGACGAGGGCGTGGTCGCCACCTTTTGCTGGCTGCGCGTCGGACGGGATCGGCACGGCGCGCAGCTGCGACATCAGCCCCGGATCGGCCGTGCAGCCGTGGCTGATCGTCACCTGGGTCGTCGCCGTATTCGCGGCGACGGTGTAGATCGGGATGCTGTACGCGTCGGTGTTGATCCCGACTCCTCCGTACACGGTGTGCCACTGGTGGTTGAAACTCGCGACGAGATCGTCAGACCGCGAGTCCAGCGCCGCAGCGGCGGGGACGGCCCGACGCCACGAGAACGCGGGGATCGGCCGGTTCGGTGCTTCGGTGCCCAGGCCCGTGATCAGCGCGACGGCGATCAGGACGAGCCATTGCACGGGCGGGTTCGCCGGGCGGCGCCGGCGGTGGCCGAGCCCGCGCACGCTGGGCCGCGAGGCCAGGCGCGCGCCTCGGTTTCGCGTCGGCACGCGTAGTGACAGCCACTGTGCGGAGGACATGGGGCTCGCGAGCTCCAGATGCCGTGGATGGTCGGTTCGCCGGCGTGTCGGCTGTGCCGGCGGGCACCATCCTCCTACTCCCCAGGCCTCAAGCATCATGTCGGGGCCGACGCCCGACCGTCGGGGCCGATCCGGCCCTCGGTTCGGTCGCGCTCGCGACCGTTACCAGCGCTGGCCTCGGGGGCCAGTCGACCTGGCCCAGCGGCTTCGGCTCGACCACGACCCTGCGGCCTCGGGTGCGGCCGGCGAGGAAGAGCGCGCTCAGGCTGACGCCGGCCCCGATGCGAGGAGGCCCAGGCGCTTGGCGGTGCGGCTGCGAGGTCTCGGGGCCGATGGGGTCGACGGGACCGCTGACCGATGGCTCGGCTCGCGACTCGGATCAAGGTGTCCTCACCCATGACCGCCCGGTCCCGCCGGCGTGCGTGACGTCGGTTACCAGGTCGTCCGACGGGGTAGACGCGTGGTCCAGCGGACCGAGCCCGAGGGACCGTGGCGCAGCTCGTCCTCGCATCTCCCGAATCCTCAGCCTACGACGCCATGCTCGAGCATCGGCCGCGCCCGGCTGACTATCCACCCGCTCGCGTGCCGCCGCGGCTGTAATGGCAGCACTCGAATCACACTCTTCACCCGGTGAGCCTCGGCGATGAATCAGCCCGATCGTCCGCTTCCCGAGACCTCTTGGGGGGCAATGGCGTCGCGCCGACCGGTGCTGCCCCGATCCGGGGATTCCGGGAAGCCGCATCGAGGGCCGAACGGGCCCACGCGGACCGGCACGCGACCGCCATCGCGGGGCGGGCCGGGGGGCAGCCTGTCGGTCGAGACGCGTCGCCGGCGTCGCGTTGGTTGGACGCACGGTTCCGATGCCGCCCGTTCCCAGCACTTGCGGGGCCGTGGGACGCCAGGGGAGGACCTCGCTCGATGACCACGGGATCTCGCGATCGGGCGGCGGGCATGAGCGTCAGTGCGTCGTCCGTCGGTGCGCGCCTCCGTGCCGTCCGGCGCCGGCGGGGGCTGTCGCTGCAAGAGGTGGAGGGTCTTTCCGACCAAGCGTTCAAGGCGGGGGTCCTGAGCGCCTACGAACGCGGCGAACGTGCGATCTCGGTGTCGAGGCTCCTGCAGCTGGCCGAGCTCTACGGGGTGCCGGTGGGCTACTTCGTCCGGCGCGACCCGATCACCGGTGAGATCGATCTCACCGAGCGCGGCACCCCCAATGGAGAAGGCGTCAGCGTCGACTTGACTCGGCTCCGCAGCGTCGACGACTACGAGGTTGCGCTCGTGCTGGCGCGGCACGTCGCCTCGATCCAGCTCCAGCGCCAGGAGTTTCGAGCCGACACCCTGACGATTCGAGGCGCCGACCTCGACGTGCTGGCGAGTTCGGTGGGGCTGAGCCCGGAAGAGTTGAGGAACCGGCTCGGCGCCCTCCGCCTAGTGGCGGAAACCCGCGACGACTGTCTGCCCGATAGCGAACGGGCATATCAGTAGCGCCGGACCCGCGACGCGGCCCGCCCGACCGATCGCCGGTCGCGCGCCGGAACGACTCACGATCGAGCCGGGGCTGGGCTCCGTCGGCCCCGCCGACGTCCGGATGAGGGTCGTCCCGGGTTTAGGAGACCCGGTCGCGGCGGGTCGGTGTGCGAGTGGGCTCCGAGCGCCGCAACCTCAACCGGTGACCGCCACGAGCCGGTTCCAGGGGATCCCCCCGAGGGGAGGCCAGGCGTCCAGGCCCAGACCCGGGTACGGGTTGCTCCCTGCTGACACGACGTCCTCCCCCATGAGGACCGTGCCACCAGCCTGGTCCGTCACGTACATCCCGTAGGTCTGCAACGCCCGGGCGATCGTCAGCGCGCCGGGGCTCAAGCCCAGCGTGTTCAGGTTGAGCGTCGGGTCGAGCCGGAAGTGCGTCCCCTCGGGGATGCAGCCGCCCGCGATCGCGCCGCCGCCGTCCGAGCGGTTGGCCGGCGCGACGGGCGGCGCCCCACACGGGACATTGACCGCCAACGCGTGCGGGATGGTGCCGGCCTCGAGCTCGGAGACCCGGATGGCGCTGGCGAGATAGGACAGGCCGCTGGCCGAGAGACCGTACGGGTACGGGAACACCCCGCTGGAGCCGCTGACGGGGCTGATCCGGCCGCCGTAGCAGCGGGTCCACTGGCCACCGTTGTTCTGCGCGCCCCAGATCTCCCATTCGGTGTCGCTCGAGGGCTGGTAGACCACGAGCGCGTTGTCGCCACCCGCCGGGCCCGCGGGCTGAGCACCCGGTGGGATCGGGACCGCGCTCAGCATCTGGTCGAGTGTCGGGTCGGTGTTGCAGCCGGGATCCGACGAACGATTGGCGACGTTCACGGTCGGCTCACCCGGTGGAACCGTGTAGATCGGGATGCTGTACGAATCGTTGTTGATGCCGACCCCGTTGGCCGCGGCCGCGTTGAAGTTCGCCACCAGCGCAGGGGAGTTCGGGTCAGGCGCCGGAGATGCGCCGAGCGCTCGGTACCAGAAGCTG
>DASZJD010000132.1 GCA_035948415.1 Acidimicrobiia bacterium
GCGTCGAAGAACGGCTGCACGACGGTGCCGACCACACCGGTGAAGAACACGAGCACGAGGAGGATGAGCAGCCCGTAGGGGCGGATCCGGTACCAGGTCGGGAGCCAGGCCGACGGCAGCAGCCGCTCGACGAGGGCCGACCCGTCGAGCGGCGGGATGGGCAGCAGGTTGAACAGCCCGAGCAGCAGGTTCACGAGGGCGAAGTAGAAGACGATCTCGAGCAGCAGGTTCGACGTGGACTGGTCGATGGTGCCGGGCAGCACGCCGCCGCTCGAGTAGATGGCGCGCGCGCCGACGGCGGCGGCCGCCATGAGCACCAGGTTCGTGGCCGGGCCGGCGAGGCTCACGAGGATGATGTCCCGGCGCGGTCGGCGGAGCCGACGCGGGTCGACCGGGACCGGCTTCGCGTACCCGAAGATCGGCAGGCCCGCGAGCGCGCCCATGGCCGGCAGGATGATGGACCCGAACGGGTCGATGTGGGGCAGCGGGTTCAGGGTGAGGCGGCCGGCGCGCTTGGCGGTGTCGTCACCCAGCCAGGAGGCCACGACGCCGTGGCTGACCTCGTGGAGGATGACGGCCGCGACGAGGCAGCCGAACAAGATGAGCGCCTCGCGCAGGGGCACCCGTCAGCGCGACTTCGAGGCGCAGGTGATGCAGAGCCGGGCGGCCGGGATCGCCTCGAGCCGAGCGTCGGCGATCGGCCCGCCGCAGCGCTCGCACCGGCCGTACGTGCCCTCGTCGAACTTGTGGAGGGCGTCCTCGATCTCCCCGAGCGTCTCGGCCAGGGTCACCGTGAGCGCCTCGATCTCCCCCCGCTCCGCGGTCACCTGGCTGGAGTCGGCGAAGCCGCCGTCGAAGGTCAGGTCCCCGTTGCTCCCCTGGCCGAGGTCCGCCAGCCGGTCACGCAGCCGGGCCCGCTCCTGCTGGAGCTGGGCGCGCAGCACCCCGTGAGATGTGTCGGCCATCCGGCAATGCTACCGCCGGCCCCCCACCCGATCTCCCGAGGAATGGGCCCGAGCCCGGGGATGGGCGGCGTCGTAGACGGCACGCAGCCGGGCCGCCGAGACCTGCGTGTACACCTGCGTGGTCGAGAGGCTGGCGTGGCCGAGCAGCTCCTGGACCACCCGGATGTCGGCGCCCCGGTCGACCATGTGGGTGGCGCACGAGTGCCGGAGCACGTGCGGGTAGACCCGGTCGCCGAGCCCGGCCCGGTGCCCGGCGGCCCGCACCAGCCCCCAGACCCCCTGGCGGGTGAGCCGCCCGCCGCGCGCGTTCAGGAACACGGCGTCGCCGGCCCGGGCCCGTCCCCCACCGGGTCGGACCAGGACGGGCCGGCCCCGCTCGAGGTAGGCGGCGACGGCCCCCCGCGCCGGGCGCCCCAGCGGCACGATCCGCTCCTTGCCCCCCTTCCCCAACACCCGCAGCAGGCCCCGCTCCAGCTCCAGGTCGGCCCGGTCCAGGCCCACCAGCTCGCTGATCCGCACCCCGGCGCCGTAGAGGACCTCGAGGAGGGCCCGGTCCCGCAGCCCCGCCGGCCCGTCGTCGCCGGCCGCCGCCAGCAGCGCCTCGACCTCGGGCTCCGACAGCGGCTTCGGGATCCCGGCCGGCACCCGCGGCGAGGCCATGTCGGCGGTCGGGTCGCCGGCGCCGAGGCCCTCGTCGAGGCAGAAGCGGTGGAACGACCGGACCGCCACCAGCGCCCGCGCCACCGACGCCGCCGCCAGCCGGGCGTGGCCGGATTCGTCGCGGCGGGCGCGCAGCGCGGTGGCGTAGGCGGCCACCATCGTCGGCGTCACGTCGCCGGGTCCGGTGACGGCGCGCCGGCGCAGGAACCGCTCGTACGCGCGCAGGTCGCGCCGGTACGCGGCCAGCGTGTTCGGCCGCAGCCCCCGCTCGACGGCGAGGTAGCTGGCGTGCTCGGCCAGCGCGTCGGTCAGCGCGTCCGGGCCGGGCTCGTCGGCCACCGGCTCAGGCCCGCTCGGCGCGCTCGCGCTCGAGCCGCTGCCGGGTCAGCAGGAGCCCGACGATGCTCTTGGCGTCGGTGATCTCCCCCGCGGCGATGAGCGCGGGCACGTCGTCGATGCCGACCCGCTCGATGGTCATGGCCCGCTCCTCGGCGGTGACCGCGCCGCGCTCGGTGGCGGTGAGCTCGGTGGCGCGGTACACGTGGGTGTACTCGTCGCAGAACCCGGGCGAGTTGTAGAACGCGCCGAGCCAGTCGAGCCGGCCCGGACGCCGCCCGATCTCCTCCACCAGCTCGCGCGAGGCCGTCGTGGCCGGCTCCTCGCCCGGGACGTCGCGCTTGCCGGCGGGCACCTCGAGGAGGCTGCGGCCGGGGGCGGCGCGCCACTGCCGCACCATGAGGACGGCGTCGCCCTCCATCGGGACCACGGCCACCGCCCCGGGGTGTCGCACCACGTCCCGGGTGAACGACTCGCCGTCGGAGCCGACGACGCGCAGCTCGACGAGCTCGAGGAAGCCGGAGCGGCACCGCGCCGTCGTCTCGACGACGCGGAAGTCGGTCACGAGGCCGGGACGTCGGCCGTGACGATCGGGAGACGAGGCGCGCGGCCCTCGGCCCGCTCCGCCGCGGCCCGGACGAAGGCGGCGAACAGCGGGTGGGGGCGGTCGGGCCTGCTCTTGAACTCGGGGTGGGCCTGGGTGGCGACGTAGAACGGGTGGAGGTCGCGGCGCAGCTCCACGAACTCGACGAGCCGCCCGTCGGGCGACGTGCCGCTCGCCACCAGCCCCGCCTCCTCGAGCCGAGCCCGGTACCGGTTGTTCACCTCGTAGCGGTGGCGGTGCCGCTCGTAGACGAGCTCCTCGCCGTAGGCGGCCCACACGATGGACCCGGGCTCCAGTCGGGCCGGGTAGGTGCCGAGCCGCATCGTGCCGCCCATGTCGACGATGTCGCGCTGCTCGTCCATCAGGTCGATGACCGGGTGGGGGGTGCGGGCGTCGAACTCGCTCGAGTTGGCGCCGAGCAGGCCGCAGGCGTCGCGCGCGAACTCGACCACGCCGCAGTGCAGCCCGAGGCAGAGGCCGAGGAAGGGGACCTGCTGCTCGCGTGCGTACCCGGCGGCGGCGATCTTGCCCTCGATGCCCCGGAAGCCGAAGCCGCCGGGGATGATGATCCCGTCGAGGTCGCGCAGGCGCCCCTCGGCGAGCAGCCCCTCGAGGTCGTCGGAGGCGATCCAGTCGATGTCGACCCGGGCGCCGCAGGCGTACCCCCCGTGGCGGAGCGCCTCGACGACGGACAGGTAGGCGTCGGGGAGGTTCACGTACTTGCCGACGAGGCCGATCCGGACCGACTGCTCGGCGGCGTCGATGCTGGCCACGAGGGTCCGCCAGGCCTGGAGGTCGGCCTCGTGGTCCTCGAGCCGGAGGACTCGGCACACGTAGTCGTCGAGGCCCTCGTCGTGGAGGACGAGGGGGATCTCGTAGAGGTGGTCGGCGTCGACCGCCGAGACGATGCCCTCCTCGGGCACGTCGCAGAGTTGGGAGATCTTCTCCTTCAACCGGGTCGGGATCGGCCGGTCGGAGCGGCACACCATGGCGTCGGGCTGGATGCCGCGGCTCCGCAGCTCGGTGACCGAGTGCTGGGTGGGCTTCGTCTTCTGCTCCCCCGACGGGCCGATGAACGGCACCAGGGTCACGTGCACGTAGAAGACGTTCTCGCGTCCGACGTCCTTGCGGAACTGGCGGATGGCCTCGAGGAACGGGAGGATCTCGATGTCGCCGACGGTGCCGCCCACCTCGGTGATCACCACGTCGACGTCCTCGTCGGCGAGCCGGAGGATGCGCCCCTTGATCTCGTCGGTGATGTGGGGGATCACCTGGACCGTCTGCCCGAGGTAGGCGCCCCGACGCTCCTTGGCCAGGACCTCCTGGTAGATGGAGCCGGTGGTGGCGTTCGACTTCTTCGTCAGCGGCACGTCGACGAAGCGCTCGTAATGGCCGAGGTCGAGGTCGGTCTCACCGCCGTCGTCGGTGACGAACACCTCGCCGTGCTGGAAGGGGTTCATCGTCCCGGGGTCGACGTTGATGTAGGGGTCGAGCTTCTGGAGCGTGACCCGGATCCCGCGGCTCTTGAGGAGGCGGCCCAGCGAGGCGGCGGTGAGG
>DASZJD010000133.1 GCA_035948415.1 Acidimicrobiia bacterium
ACCCCGGCCGTGGCCAGCGCCCTGGAGGCCGCGTTCACCGCCGCGTTCGGCCAGCCCGCCCCGGCGACCCGCGCACGGCACCTGTCCGCGCTGCGCTCCGCGCTGGCCTGGTGGGCGGAGGCCGGCTGGGTCACCGCCGACCCGACCGCCGGGTGGGCGCGGCCGAAGGTCCCGGTGGACACCACGCGGGCGCTGACCCGCGCGCAGGTCGCCGCCATCTGGAAGCTGGACGTCCCGCTGCGGGACAAGGCGCTATGGCGGATGCTGTACGAGACCGCGGCCCGCGCCGAGGAGATCCTCGGCCTGGACGTCCCCGACCTCGACCTGCCCAGCAAGCGCGGCCGCGTCATCTCCAAGGGCGGCACGACCGACTGGGTCCACTGGCAGACCGGCACCGCGATGCTGCTGCCCCGGCTGCTGGCCGGGCGGCGCGAGGGCCCTGTGTTCCTGACCGCCCGCCAGCCGGGCCGCGCGGTCGCCTCTGGCGACCTGTGCCCGGTCACCAGGCGAGCGAGGCTGTCCTACCGGCGGGCCGCTGAGTCGTTCGAGCTCGCGACCCGCCCGCTGGCCAACCCCAGCGCAAGTCACGAAGAGCTAGAGGAGGTGCACGGCTGGACCCTTCACCAGCTCCGGCACAGCCTCCTCACCCACGAGGCCGAGGACGGCACCAGCACCCCGATGCTGCTCGCCCGGTCCCGCCACGCCTCCGTCCGGTCCCTCGAGCGCTACGCCCGCCCCGGACCCGAGGCCGTCGCACGCCACGTCGCCGCCGCCGACCCAGCCGCCCGGCGTCGGCGTTCGTAACCGGCTGCGGGACGCTACGGGCTACGAGGTAGCCCATAGCGGACAGACCCGTTACCTGACCGTGATCCTAATCGTTGTTGTTGCGCTGGATGGTGCCGCGAGCCCTACTAGGGAAGCAACGCGTCGCTCGACTCGCGCGGGAGGACTTTTTCGAGCTTGGTGCGCGAGCTGATGCCGAGTTTGACGAAGACCTTGCGCAGGTGGTACTCGACGGTGTGATGGCTGATGAAGAGCCGCGCTCCAATCTCGCTGTTGGAGAGACCGTCGCGGGCAAGCCGCGCGATCTCCGCCTCCTGCGGGGTTAGATCGTTTCGCGGCTCGATGGTGCGCTTCCGGGCCTGCTCGCCGGTTGCCAGCAGCTCGACGCGAGCGCGGTTGGCGAATGCTTCCAACCCGAACTCGCTGAACATCTCGTAGGCGGCTCGAAGCTCCTTACGAGCGTCCAAGCGACGCCGCTCACGCCGGAGCCACTCGCCGTAAAGGAGGTGGGCACGGGCCAAATCGACCGCCATTCGCGTGTTTCCGAGTCGTTCGATCGCCTCGAGATACTTGCTCTCGGCGAGCCCTTCGCCTAGTAGAAGCGCTTGCGCGCGCGCGGCGATCCCTAGTGCCCAATCCGTCCCGCTAGCGCGGGTGCGATCCGCCAGACGCCGATCGGCCTCGGCGGCGAGCTCGGGAGTTCCAACTCGTACGGCGGCCTCGATCAGCTCGGGTATCGCCCAGTTCACCGGAACCAGGTCCGCCTGATCAAGCACACGGCGCGCTGCCGCCAACGCTTCGTCGTAGCGTCCAAGCCCGTTGTAGAGCACGGACTCGGCCCAATCTGTGAACTCCAAGCCAGCCCCCTCGCCGCGGGCGATCAGCTCGGACCGAACGCGATCGATCAGGCGCCTTGCGTCGGCCTCGCGGCCGCGCATTGCCACGATTGAGACTCCGAGGTACGGAGCGATCGGGTTTCCGGTCAGCTCCGTCGCTTCCTGGAGAGCATCTTGGAAAGAGGCAGCCGCCGCAAGCTGACCCGAGAAGAGATGCATCTGGCCGCAGTGACCAAGCGCATCCGGGAGCTCGCCGAGCGCTCCGGTCTCGCGGATCAGCTGAAGGTGTCCCTCGGCGAGTCGCTTCCACGCTTCGTCATCCCAAAGAAGCAGTGTTGAGAGCGTCGCCCCATACATCCAGCGCAGCTGCTCGGTCTGAGACATCCCGCTGACGATTTCTCGCTGCGCCTCGCGCAAGATCGGCACTGCCACGGCATACGAGTCGCTACAGGCCGCCGCCAAGCCGTCGAGCAGTAGGTCCAGTCCACGTGGCCTGAGTGCTCGTGGTGCCGCAAGTCCCGCTTCTGCCACTTCGCGTACGCTTGCGCCCGGCCCGGCAAGCGATCCGGCATGAATAGCGGCCGTCAGCGCCTCAAGGTACGTCTCTCGGGCCAGATCGGGGTCGAGTTGCCGGAACCGCTCGGCGGCTTCGAGTAGCACTGCGGCGGCGCCGGTGCTTCGCGCTGCAAGGAAGGAAATCCGGCCACGCAGCAGGACGGCCCGCGCCCGGCCAAGCTCGGTCAGAATTCCCGATTCCGCCGTCGCCAGCAAGCGTCGAGCGTCAACGAGCGCGCCAGCCTCTACCTTTGCGCCCGCCGCGGCGAGCGCGCGTCCGGACCGGCGCGATTCCTGAGGTGTCAGCGCCGTGGCTCGCTCCAGGAACGCGGCCGCTGCCGCGTAACCTCCTCGTGCCTGCGCCCGTGCTGCCGACTGTTCGAGTTCCGTCGCGACCTCCTCATCCGGCAGTGACGCCGCCTGGGCGCGGTGCCACGCCCGCCGATCGGGGTCGATCTGCGGATCGGTTGCCTCGGCCAACGCGCGATGAACCTCGCGCCGTTCGTTCGGGTCGGCCGACCGGTATACAGCCGAGCGCACGAGTGGATGACGAAACACCACTGCACCGTCCAGTCTCAGCAAGCCTTCCGTCTCGGCGGCGCCCGCGGCCGCCTCAGGGATCCTGAGGTCTTGGGCGGCGCGCCTCAGAAGCGCAGGGTCGCCGACCGGGTCCGCCGCCGCGAGTAGCAGCAACTTCTGCGTGTCGCGTGGCATGAGCTCGAGCCGCTGACGGAAGCTTTCCTCGATTCTCCCTTGAAGGGATACCGCGCCCGGCAAACCGAAGCCGCCGGCGAGCCCCGACACCGTCAATCCGCGCGGCAGCTCGAGCAGAGCGAGCGGATTCCCCTGTGTCTCGGCCACCAACTGCGCTGCAACTCGCTCGTCTAGACGCCCCGGGACGACGGACGCCAGGAGCTCGCATGCGTCGGCGTCCGTGAGCCCCTCGAGTGCAAGCTCCGGTAGGCCGGCGGTTAGTTCCAGGCGTCCTCTCGTCGCGAAGAGCATCACCACCGACTCAGCCAACAGTCTTCGCGCGACGAACGCAAACATCTCCGCAGACGCTCGATCGAGCCACTGTGCGTCGTCAACGACACAAAGGACTGGGCCCTGGTCAGCCGCATCTGAAAGAAGACCCAAGACCGCAAGTCCAACGAAAAACCGCCCAGGGACCGCACCAGCGTCGAGTCCAAAAGTCGTTCGCAAAGCGTCGCTTTGCGGGCCCGGCAACCGGTCGAGTGAGCCGAGAAGCGGCGCACAGAACTTCTGCAGTGCCGCGAACGCGAGCTCCATCTCCGATTGCACGCCTGCTGCTCGCAGCACGTTGAGATCCGACGCCGACCCGATCGCGTACTCGAGTAGGGCCGTCTTCCCGACCCCCGCGTCCCCGCACAAGACAAGCACCCGGCTCTGACCGGCACGCGCGCCGTCGAGCAGCCGGTCGAGCGTGTTGCACTCTCCTTGCCGTCCGTACAGCCTCATACCCGGCGGGTTAGCGCGAGTGCTGACCATGACCGAATCATTCCACGCGCCAGGGACTACGGGCTCCAGGGATGCGATCCCGCGCCGGTGTGAAGCATCCTGGCCGCGGAACGTCGCCGACGACGAGTTCGTCGTCCTGACGGCGCAAGACAAATCCAACGTGGAATGCCCACCTCAGAAAAGACAACGGAGATAACCATGTCTGGCACCCCGAATGCAGCCAGTGTCCTGATAGTCGGTGGAGGGTCCGCCGGTGCAGTCCTCGCGACGCGATTGAGCAAAGACCCCACGCGGACTGTGCTGCTGCTTGAGGCCGGGCCGGCGTATGCCCCCGAGGCCTATCCGGGGGCACTCCTCAACGCCGACGTGGTCGCGGACCCCGGTCACGACTGGGGTTACACCTCGCACGCCACCGGGTCCACTCCGGAGATCCCAACGCCTCGGGGCAAGGTGCTCGGCGGGAGCTCGGCGGTAAACGCCACGGTGGCCATGCGACCGCGGCCGGCCGACTTCGCGAAGTGGGCCGAGCGCGGCGTGGACGGCTGGTCGTTCGACGAAGTCCTGCCGGCATTCAAGCGGATGGAGAACACACCGACCGGCGACGACGCGTATCACGGTCGCACCGGTCCGCTGCCGGTGCGCCAGCGCAGCGACGAGGAGTTGACCCCGTCGCTGCTCGGTTTCCTGAAGGCGTCAGTAGCCCATGGGTTCAAGCGGGTCGACGACTTCAACGGCGTCGAGCAGCACGGCACCGGCGCCGTACCCGTCGACGCGGTCGATGGGGTACGGCAGAACACGGGGCTCGTGTACCTCACCGCGAAGGTGCGGAGCCGGCCGAACCTGACCATTCTCGGTGGGGTCACTGTCGACCGCGTGTTGTTCGACGGGGAGCGGGCCGTCGGCGTGTCAGAAGCAAACGGCACCGTCTACCGGGCGGACGAGGTGATCGTGTCCGGTGGTAGCTACGGCAGCGCCGCGATCCTGCTCCGTTCCGGGGTAGGCCCGGCGGCCGACCTGCGCTCGCTCGGCATCGAGGTGGTCGCAGACCTGCCGGTCGGCCAGCGGCTGCACGACCACCCGATCTTCCCGAACGTCTATGCCCTCGTTCCGAAGTACCTGCAGATGACCCCGGCTGTCGGGTCACTGGTGTGGACGGCATCGAGCGAGGCGATCGGCGACGAGCTTGACCTGCATATCGCCGCGACTCACCTCCTCGACCCTGCGCTCAGCCCGACCGGCGGGCTGATCGTCGTGGCGATCGCGCTCGTGCAACCTGAGTCGCGTGGGACGCTCCGCCTGGCCAGTCGTGACCCGGACGAGGCGCCGCTGATCGACAACAACTACCTCGGGACTGACCGTGACGCACGCCGGCTCTTGGAGGGGGTCACGCTCTCCCGGACGATCTGCCGCAACAACGCGTTCGCGCCCTTCACTGCTGCGGAAATGCTTCCAGGCGACGCCATCACCGACGAGGCCCTGCCCGACGTGATCGCAAGCAACCTTGCCTCCTACGCCCACCCGACATCCACCGTACCGATGGGCGGTCCGGGGGACCCGTGGGCAGTCGTCGACGCGGTCGGCGCGGTCAAGGGCCTCGCCGGCTTGCGGGTGGTGGACGCCTCGATCCTGCCTGAAATCCCGTCCTGCGCCACGAACCTCACCACGATCATGGTCGCCGAGCGCGTCTATGAGCGTGTCTACGCCAGCGCAGCCGAGGTGACCGAGTCCCAAGGTCACAGCGGAGCCGCGCTGTCGCCCGGACGTTAGGAGAGCCGCCGTGACTACAACCACCACCCCCTTCGCCAACGCGTCCCCCAGCGGCGCGCGCACCTACCAGTGGTACGCCGACGGGCACTGGCGCGACGCTCCCGCGGCCTTCGACGACCGCGAGCCCTATACCGGCGATGTCTATGCCCACGCTCCAAACTGCGGAGCAGACGAAGCGAAGGTCGCCATCGCAGCCGCGAGCGCCGCGTTCCCCGTGTGGGCTGACACCCCGCCGGCGGAGAAGGCCCGGCTGTTCTTCAAGATCGCCGAGATCATCCGCCGTCGTCGCGAGGAGATCGCCGAGATGTTGGGCCGCGAGACGGGCAGCACCGTCCTCGCCTCTGCCGGCCAGTTGGAGCTCCTCACGGCCGCCCTCGAGCAGGCTGCAAACTGGGTGTACCTCCCCAAAGGGGAGGTACTGGTGTCGAACGCTCCGAACACCCACTCGATCGCAATCCGCCGTCCGCTCGGCGTGGTTGCCAGCTTCACGCCGTGGAACGCAGCCCAGATCCTTCCGTGGCGCGCGGTCTTGAATCCCCTCGTCACGGGTTGCACCGTCGTCGTGAAGCCCTCGGAGTACTCGCCCGTCTCTGGCGGGCTCCTGATCGCCGAGATCGTGGAAGAGGCCGGGTTCCCGCCCGGCGTCGTGAACATCGTGCCGCACGCCCCTGGCGCCGCCGGACCGATCGCGGACGAGTTCTTCGCCAGCGACGAGGTCCGGGCCATTAACCTGATCGGCGGTGTTAAGACTGCACGCGTACTAGCCGAACGGGCCGGACGGACCCTCAAACGGACGGTCCTGGAGCTAGGCGGCTACAACCCGATGATCGTGCTCGAAGACGTCGACGTTGACTACGCAGCGCGGACGGCGACCTTCGGATCGTTCCTCCACCAGGGTCAGATCTGCCTTAACACTCGCAAGATAATCATCCAGCGCAAGATCTACGACGACTTCCTCGAAAAGTTCGTCGGCCGGACCAAAGCACTTCCGTGCGGCGACCCGCTCGATCCTCACACGATCATCGGGCCGCTCATTCACCAGGGAGCCGTGGACCTCATGGACCAGCGCGTGGCAGAAGCCGTCGCCCTCGGCGCGACGGTTCGCACGGGTGGCACCCACCGCGGGCTCGTGTACGAGCCAACCATCCTGACCGACGTCCCTTACGAGGCGACCGCGTCCAACGAGGAGACCTTCGGTCCCCTGGTCGTCGTTGAAGCCGTCGACACCCCGGAGGACGCGGTCGCGGTAGCCAACCGCGTCCACTACGGGCTGACTTCCACCATCCTCGCCGGCGACACCTACAAGGCCTTCGAGCTGGCGCCGAAGGTCTGGCACGGCGTCGTCAACATCAACTCGCCGACTCTAAACGAGGAGATCCATGCCCCGATCGGCGGGGTACGCGACAGCGGCTGGGGCCGGACGGGCCCCGACAGCCTCACCGACTTCACCGACGTCATCTGGATCAACACCACTAGCAGCGAGCGCCAGTTCCCGTTCTAGGAGCCTGCTGAAAAAGGGCGCATATCCGGCACATCTACTTGAACGATCAAGTCAAGGTCCAAGGACCGAGCATGAAGGAGCTTGTCATGCGGAAGTTGCAGCGCGCTGCCGTGGCCGCGGCCCTCGCCGCCGCCGGCCTGGGAGTCGCCGGCGCCGCCGCGAACGCGGCGACGGCCGCCCCCGGGCACCGCACCCAGGCGGCGACGGCGTCGTGGAGCGGCGCCGGGAGCGTCAGGGCGAACGAGCGGGTGGTAGAAGCATTCCTCCAGGACGTCATCAACGAGCACCACGGCGACCACGCCGCCAGCTACCTGAACCCCGACATGCAGTGGTCCGGCGGCACCGTGGGCACGGTCACCGGCAGCGCCAACGTCGCCGGGCTGTTCGCCGGCGTC